>NZ_JARTJQ010000030.1:0-52012 GCF_036225245.1 Weizmannia sp. CD-2023 | reverse complement strand
TTGTCTGAACATGCCAATCCTCCAGCAGCCTGAAGCTTATATCGGCAATGTTACTGCACTGTTTGATGAAAACGGAAAAATTGTGAATGAAGGCACAGTCCGGTTCCTGCAATCATTTACAGATGCATTTGTTGATTTAATTAAAAAATACAAAGGCTGATGTACCCATCGGAAGCTGAAAAACAGCGGGATCCCTTTTCCAAAAGGGTTCCCGCTGTTTTTCGCCATTGGGCCTTTCCTTGATTGTTTAAAAGCAGGGGAAAATTTTACTTTATTTTATTTTCCCCATTAAAATTTTTCTCCTTTTGCCGATCAATTTATTAGGGATTCCGCAAGCAACAAAAAGATTAAATCTTTTTTAAGTCTTTTTTTCTACACTACATACAGATTTAAATGATGGAGGATCGTTATGTTAAAGAATGTTAAAAAGATTTCATTCAAGATCATTATGCTCTCAGTGCTCAACTCTGTGATTGTGATTGCCATTAATATTGGGGCATCGGTTTACGGAAATATCGGCAAGGGAAACAGCGGCACCGGAAACCACGTGCCCCCGGCCGGAATCGCAATCATACCGACAAATGTTTTAATCGGTCTTTTCATTTCCCTTATCATCGGTATCATTCTTTCATACATACTGGGTAGGGTAATCTCAAAACCGATCCTGCAAACGGCCGAACTGGCAGAACAGACAGCGGCACTTGATTTACGGGAAGAAAATGGGTCTTTCGATAAAATTCAGTCTTTTCAGGATGAAACGGGCAAGCTTGCCAGGGCGCTCAGGCAAACGAGAATCTCTTTAAAAGAAGTGGCCAAACGGTTGAAGGAATTTTCATCAAAGGTCGCTACCCATACGGATACCCTCTCAAAAAGAACGGAAGAAAGTTTTCAATCTATCAATCAAGTAGCCTCTTCCATTGATGAATTTGCGCAAGGGAACAGCCAGCTGTCGGAAACCGTCCATGACATCAATAAAACTTTAAACGAGGTGATCAATCTCATTGAAACCATTACGCAGGAAGCTGCCAACGGGGCAGAACATGCAGCTGCTTCGCTTGACGCCGTAAAAGAAGGGCAGAATACGATTGACCATCAGTTCAAAAAAATAGATCAAAATATTGAAATCACAGCGACGGCAAACGAGTCTATTACAGAACTGAGCGGGATGATCGACCAGGTCCAGGCATTTGTCAATGTCATCACTTCCATTGCAGAACAGACGAACCTGCTTGCATTGAATGCTTCCATTGAGGCGAGCCGGGCCGGGGATGCCGGAAGAGGTTTTGCGGTTGTTGCCGGCGAAATTCGCAAACTGGCGGAAGGATCATCAAAAGCAGCCCGGGAAATTAAAGACCTGATCGCCACGACAACGAAAAAGTCGAATGCAGCTGTTGAAAATATTAGCAAAGCAAACGCCTTTATACATGAACAAAAAGATGCGTTCCACAAAACGGAAGCTGCTTTTCATCAGATTCAACATACTTACAGCAACATTGTTGGCAGTTTTCAGCATACCGCAGAAGGGATTGAAACGATCAACGAAAAATCAAAACAAATTTCGAAGCGGATTCAGGAGATAACTTCTACAGTTGAAAATTTTGCGGCAAGTTCCGAAGAGATGTCTGCTTCCGGCCAGGAACAGCGGGCCTTTACAGAGATTATTTCACAATCAGCGAAAGAATTGCAAGAGCTGGCTGGCAAGCTGGATACCGAAATGAATAAATTTAAAGTCAGCTGACGATAAACAGGCAGTGTGATCAACATGCAAGATGTGACCACACTGCCTGTTTTGATGTTCATATTTGAATGGGAATGGATCAAATCCGGCAAAAATCAGGAATGTTCCCGCTTGGGGTACCCGCAAGTCCGGCAGCGGGCGCTTTTAGAATCATGCTTCATGCATTCTGACAATGATTTTTCCTCGTACGTGGCGGCCTTTTAAGGTTTTCAAACCGGCCGGCAGTTCCTCACGCGGGAGCACTTGGTTGACCATCGGATTCAGCGTCCCTTTTTTCACACGCTGCATCAATTCATCCGCCATAAAAGCCAGGTTTTGCTTTGCCCGGACGGAGCCGCTCGCATGGGCTGCACCGAGGGCGACTTCATGAATCGATGGCGCAAGCGTGAACGGCTTTATGCCGGATAAGTCCGGGGCGCCTGCAATATATGCGAGCTGGCCGGAAAAAGCGAGCCGCTTCAAATCTTCGGTCGCTTCGGCGGAACTGACAGTGTTCAATATCAGGTCCACCCCTTCCCCGTCCGTCTCTTCCATGATTCTTTTTGTGACATCTTCTGTATGATAGTCTATCGCTGTATCTGCACCGAGCGATTTGACCCATTCGTGATTGGCGGCGGAAGCGGTGGTGAATACTTTTAACCCGAGTTCTTTCGCGAGCTGAATGGCAAATCCGCCAACTCCGCCGGCGCCGGCATGGATCAAAATCGTTTGCTTGTCAGTATGGTTTAATTTTTGCACCACTGCCTGATATGCGGTCATCCCGGCACAAAGCACAGCTACCGCTTCGTCATAAGAAACGCCATCAGGGATTTTTGCGGCTGCATTTGCATCAATGGCCGCAAATTGTGCAAATGCCCCTTTCCGGTTCAAATCGGTGTGGCATGCTATCCGGTCACCTGTTTTAAAACCAGACGGATCCGGGCCAACTTCAACAACTTCCCCCGCAAGATCGACACCGGTTATATGCGGATACACCCAGTTCGGATTGCCGGATTCAATCAATTGGTAGTCAACCGGGTTTAAAGCGGTGCTCATCACTTTCACAACAAGCTGTCCTTCACCTGCACGGGGATCCGGCACTTCTCCCCATGTGAGGTCGTCAATGCTTGCAGGTTTCCCGATAAGCCATCCTTTCAATTTCCGGTTCCTCCTTAATAAGCGCCTTCTGAATATGTCAATTCATAACTGTGGCTGTAAATTTCCACTAAGTTGCCGAACAGATCTTCGCAGTAAACCATCCAGTAAGGCTTTTTCCCCGGATAATATTCACGGATCGGCATCCGTTGTTTACCCCCGTGCGCTTTTATTTTTTCCACGAGGCCTTCTACATCCGGATCCTGGACGGCATAATGGAAAATGCCCGTTTTCCAGTACTCGAAGTTATTGTCAGGTGTTTCATTGTTTTTGAACTCAAACATTTCAACACCTGTTCCGTCGCCCATTGCCAAGTGTGCGATGCGGAACGACCCCCAGCCAGAGCCGAAAACATCTTTGCACATGATGCCAATGGCGCTGTCGTCTTCTTTAATTTCAGATGGTTCCATGATCACGTACCAGCCCATCACCTCGGTATAAAATTGAACGGCTTTGTCCAAATCAGGAACGGAAAGGCCGATATGTGAAAAAGATCGTGGATACGTCATTTTTTTATCACTCTTTTTTTGGTTACTATACTAGTATAGTATGCGACAATCCATTTTAAAAATGAGACGCATTTTTTCTTGATCCTGTTCTTGAACATTTACGCAGGCCCATTTTCATTCTTTTACCGGTTCCAATCCGTTTAGAAATGGCTCGGTCCATGTCCTCTCCCGCAGCCTATTCTGTGGACCCGAATTCGCCTTTCCCTCTTTTGGGTTCAGCTAACCGTTTCCAGGGCGCGATCGTCATTTGGGCAATTCGTAACCCTTTTTCCACTTTGAACGGATTCCCCATCCTCAACCTATCTTGAACAGCTAGCCGGCAAATCTGCAAACGCTCCTGAAAACATCTGTAGGGACGTTTTTTGCCTGTTGGAAAGCAAGTTTGATCATGCAGTGCCACTTCACACGACAGATATGCTTGTCCCTCTATTCGTTTTCTTTATCCGGTGTTTTATCACTCAGCTCTTTGTCCGGCGTTTTTTCGTCCGGTTTGCCCCGATTGTTCCTGACTTCTTTTTTGCAGATTTCAAATGGCTCTGCCGTTTCATGGACCACGGATTCAATCGCTTTTATTTCTCCCGTGATGGCCCGGCTGATAGACTGCAGTTCCGGTTTGGGAAGCTGCCGTTTTAATATGTTGTGTTTGACGTTCAGCCTGTTTAAAAACGCGACATGCGGTTGAAACATTCGCTTTGAATACCGCTCCCAGTAGGATAAAAGCACTACTGCCAGCATCCCGATTTGGGGAGAGAAAACTGGTTCATCGAGAAAGCCGGTCAGGACGATTACCGGCAGGCTGAGCAGAAAAATGTTCAAGTAACGATAATTTCTTTTTATGAAAAATAATCTGCCCAATTTGCACACCCCCATGGCTAACACAGCAAGAAAAGCAATACCGCCAATTGCCCCGTATTCGACAAAAAAACCGATAAAAATATCATGGGCGTGGTAAATATTTTTATGGAACAGGCTGGCATATACTTTCCCGAAACCAAGTGGTGTTGTGCCAAACAAAAAGTGGGTTTCAAAAATTTTATAGGAATGATACCAGATCTTTTCCCTGCCCGTTAGAGAACCTTCAATGGAATGAACTCTCGGGATGACCGCCGCAAGCTTGCCTGCTCCGAGCGCCAGAAACAGAAGCCCGCCTCCAAAAATCCATTTATTCCATCTGAAAAAGAAAATAAAATAAATGCATATCATCGAAATAAAACCGGCCCGTGATCCAGTATCAAAGACGCCTTTACTAAGGAAAAAAAGCGGGATACATTTCCAAATCAAGTTTTTCCAGTCTTTCTTGCCCGCGTCTTTCAGCATCTCCGCAAACAGAAATGAAATCCCGATCAGTAGCAGAAACATCGTGAAATTCGGATTGTAAGTACTGCCGATTAATCTGTTGTAATGTTTAAAACCGAACAGCTCCGTGCCGGTCAGAAATGCCAGCACTGGGTCATCCGACAACATTTTTGGAAGCCAGCCAATGAAAATACCATAAAGGCCACAGCCGATCACAATCCAGCGGAAATGCTTGAATCTGCCCCTTGTTCCGCTGTCCATAATTTTAAGGAAAATTCCCCAGTAAAACAAAATCCTTAAGCTTTCAGCAAGAAGGAGCGGTTCTCCCATTTGCACAGCCGCTCCGGTGGTTGCTGCCAAAAGACAGAGAAAGAAAAAGGAGACAGGGGAAGATGAAAACAACCGTTTATTTTTGATATGCCTGTACAGTTCCGAAAGGCTGAATACAAGCATGATAAACAGACCAACAGGCGGGAGCGCAAAACACAATACTGCAGCCAGTTCAAATGCATGCTCTTTTATAAAGTGTATTAAACTGTTCATAGGATTCCTCGTTATTCGGATCTAATTGCTCAGGAACCACTATACCATGCACAGATTAAATTTCGTTGAAAAAATCTCATGAAAAGAAATTTTATTTTTCATTTATTTTGGCAATCCCAGTGGATCCGAACCCGCCTTCCCCTCTTTCGGATTCTGCTAACTGTTCCGTAACACTTACGGTGACAGACATGACGGGTGCGATAATCATTTGGGCGATTCGCATCCCTTTTTCAACTTTGAATGGCGTCTTTCCAAAGTTGATTAAAATGACTTTAATTTCTCCTCTGTACCCCTCATCAATCGTACCCGGGCTGTTTAAAACGGTGACCCTGTGTTTTAAAGCGAGCCCGCTTCTCGGCCTGACCTGCGCCTCTGTTCTGCGCGGCAGCTCGATGGCAATGCCGGTACGGATCAGTTCCGCTTCCCCCGGTGCAATGTTTTTTTCTTCGATGGAATATAAATCCAACCCTGCATCTCCAGGATTGGCCCTTTGCGGCAGTTGTGCATCAGGATGCAATAATTTTACCTTTAAAACATCATCCATTGAAATCGCTCCTCGTATAGTTCTTCCATGATTATATCAAACTAAAACAGGTTTTTACTTTTTTCCGGGAATCCGGAAATTTTTTACCAGAAGGGGGACTATTCTTGGTTAAAATGACGAAAAAGATGCCAAAAATTCCGGCAGAGCCTGAAATGACAATCGCATCCGACCAAAAAGAATTTCAGCCGGGCGAGTCAGTGGACGAACATGCCAATTTGGAAGCTACAAACGAAACTTTGAACCAGGAAGAAATCAGACAGCAGACGGAAAATTTATAATGCTTTTTTTAAAAAACAGAGCCCCCGGCATGCCGGAAGCTCTGTTTTTTGATTATAATGCTGCTTTTGCTTTGTTTGCCAGTTCGGCAAATGCTTGTGCATCGTTCACAGCGAGGTCGGCAAGCATTTTGCGGTTCACTTCAATGCCTGCCTGTTTCAAACCGTGCATCAAACGGCTGTAGGAAAGGCCATTGATTCTTGCCGCAGCGTTAATACGGGTAATCCACAGTTTGCGGAAATCGCGTTTTTTCTGGCGACGGTCGCGATACGCATACATGTAGGATTTCATCACTTGCTGATTGGCAACTTTAAATAATGTATGTTTTGAACCATAATAACCTTTGGCTAATTTCAGAACTTTTTTGCGTCGTCTGCGGGTAACTGTACCGCCTTTTACACGTGGCATAATCTTTTCCTCCTAATTGAAAGCTTTGTTTTCTTACAGATTGTCGAGCATTTGGCGGATGCGTTTCATGTCGCTTTCGGATACAAGCGTTGATTTACGCAGCTGGCGTTTTTGTTTTGTCACTTTATTTGCGAACAAATGGCTTCTGTAAGCGTGGGAACGTTTCAGGCTGCCGGAGCCGGTTTTCTTAAAACGCTTGGCAGAGCCGCGGTGTGTTTTCATTTTTGGCATGATTAGTCCTCCTTAAGTTGACGTTACTTCTTCTCTGTTTTTGGTGCGAGCACTAAGAACATGCTCCGTCCGTCCATTTTCGGTTTGGATTCGACCGTGGCGACTTCGGCACATGCTTCTGCAAACCGGTCGAGGACGCGCTGCCCGATATCTTTATGGGTAATGGCGCGGCCTTTAAAACGGATCGAGGCTTTTACCTTATCGCCTTTTTCCAAAAACTTAATGGCATTGCGGAGTTTTGTATTAAAGTCATGTTCTTCGATGGTCGGGCTCAAACGAACCTCTTTTACGTTAATGATTTTTTGCTTTTTCCGTGCTTCCCTGTCTTTTTTCTGCATCTCGAAACGGTATTTTCCGTAGTCCATGATGCGGGCAACAGGCGGTTTTGCGTTTGGCGCAACAAGTACAAGGTCAAGGTTGGCACGTGCCGCAATCTCCAATGCTTCGTTCCGGGATTTAACTCCCATCTGTTCGCCGTTTTGGCCGATTAAACGGACTTCGCGGGCACGAATGCCTTCGTTCACCATCATGTCTTTGCTAATAATGAGCCACCTCCAAGATAATTTCAAACAAACGTGTGAATATTTCGCTTGCGAAAAAGCCCTGAACGTACTGCACACGAAAAAAAGCGCAGGGAACACACCCGCGCTTATGATCACGATCATTGATAGATACCTGACAACTGCACCATTGCGTCAACAGGTGAGAAGCGGGCTGCTCCTTCTTTTCACAAACTTATATTCAATTTCACTCAATTATTGTATCACTTTACCGTATCCATGTCAATTTGCAAGAATCCCGGAAAATCTGTTTAACTTTTTTTGGCTCAACATGCGTTATTTTATCAAAACGGCAGAGAAATCGCAAGTGTTTTTTTGGTCTCCTCTCTGAAGTGCTTAATGAAAATGCTTGTCTTTGTTGAAACAAAAGCTTCTAAAAATAAAGCTTTTACATCAAGCCTGAGCATCTATTTACATGCTTTTTTCGGTAGGCAAGAGAGCGGCATTTTATATAAAATGAACGGAAATTGGATCAAATGTAAATCAATTTTTCATTTTCCCCTCCTAACCATGCCACCGGTTTCAATCCATTTTTCTGAATGATGGTTGTACCTTCCATTTATCTCCTTTTTTATCTACTTAATTTCACATACGTATGGTCAATCTCCACAACTTTTGGCAGTTTTCTCATTCTTCCGCTTCCCATATAAAACAGTGCCAGGACAAACAACCCTATTCCAAAAAAGCTCATGGTAAGCTGGACAGAAGTGATCTTGGCCATCACGCCGCCGATCAATGATCCTGCCGGCATCGCAAGCGATAGCAAACTCACGTTGATGGTATTGACCCGCCCTAACATTTGTTCATCAGGCAATTGCTGAAATATGGCAGAAAACAAAACATTGATGGCACCAATAGATAACTCGGAAATAAACATAAGCGTATAAACATACCATATCGAAACATTGCTCAATAAAATCATGAAAAGCCAGGACAACCCGGAGAGCAAAAAGCCTGCAGCCAATATTTTGCCAAACGGAAATATCCGGCTGATTTTATCCGCGCCTGCCGCTCCCGCCAAAGCCCCTAAACCCAAAGCCGCTGTCATGATGCCGTAGGATGAAGCGCCTTCGCCCGCAGTATTGGCGAAAGAAGGCAATACGACCATTACAATTGCGAAAAAAAAGTTTAAAAACAGCAAGGGGATTAATAATTGCAAGATGAAAGGCTGTTTGACAAACGATAGGCCTTCTTTAAAATCCCGTTTGTACGCCTGCCATTCTTCCCGTACGCTCCCGGTTTGCTTGCTTCTTTTTACCTGTACTTTTAAAAACAAAAACAGAATGGATGAGAGTATAAAAAGAAGCGAATTCATCCCGAGCACCATCGACATCGAGAAAGCGGCGAGGATAAACCCGGCAATCCCATTAAAGAAAAAATCCGAACCCTTATATGCAATGGACATGAGTGAATTGGCCTTGACGAGATCTTTCTTTTCCACGGCTTTCGGCAATAATACGCTTTCTAACGGGTAAGTCAGTTCCGATAAAAACGAAAGAACCGGGATGGAAAGCAACAGCAGCCAGACATTCATGATGCCAGACTTGCTTAAAACAACAAGAAAAAGCAGTAAGCCGGCTTGTAAAAAGCTTGCTGTAACCAGCAATTTTTTTGCATTTATTTTATCAAGAACCGGGCCGTAAAATAAACTCAGCACCTCTGTCATTGAAAATAAGAATCCGGCAAATCCGGTATAAACCGTCGAGTTCCCCCCTAATTTTAAAACCATCCACATCATCGCAATATAATAAACACTATCCCCGATATTGGTGAACAGCCTGCCAAAAAACAACGCATTAAAATGACGATTCCGAAATAAGTCCATTAGGCTCCGTCCCCTTCCCCTGTGCCAACCCATTTTTTCCTCTATTATATAATAAAAAGCACCCTGCAAACCTTTTTGTGGTCCTTTAGGGTGCGTGATTTCTTGTCTGTTTTACCGTTTTATTTCTTCTTTTATCTTGCTGAGGAATGTGTCCACCGGCACCGTTTCCGTTTGTTTCTCGCCGTATTTGCGAACATTGACCGCATTGTCTGTGGCTTCCTGGTCGCCGACAATGAGCGCGTACGGGATTTTTTGCACTTGGGCTTCACGGATCCGGTAGCCCAATTTTTCATCGCGGGCATCAAGTTCAGCGCGGACCCCTTCCGCCTTGAGCGCTTCTTGGACTTTCCGCGCATAGTCATAATGGGCATCCGGTGATACCGGGATCACTTGTACTTGAATCGGCGCAAGCCATGTCGGAAACGCCCCTTTGTATTCCTCGATTAAATAAGCGACAAACCGTTCCATTGTCGAGACAACGCCGCGATGGATGACAACCGGGCGGTGCGGCTTACCGTCTTCCCCGACATACGTCAGGTCAAACCGTTCCGGGAGCAGGAAGTCAAGCTGCACGGTTGACAATGTTTCGTCTTTGCCAAGCGCCGTGCGGACCTGGACGTCGAGCTTCGGGCCGTAAAATGCGGCTTCGCCTTCCGCTTCGTAATAGTCAAAACCAAAATCATCCATCGTTTCTTTCAGCATCGCCTGTGCCTTGTTCCACATTTCATCATCATCATAATACTTGTCCGTATTTTCCGGGTCACGGTACGACAGGCGGAACGAGTAGTCGGTAATGTTGAAATCTTTATATACCTCAAGAATCAGTTCGACCACGCGCTTGAATTCTTCTTTAATCTGGTCCGGACGCACGAAAATATGGGCATCATTCAATGTCATGCCGCGCACCCGTTGCAGGCCGGAGAGCGCACCTGACATTTCATAACGGTGCATGAGCCCGAGTTCGGCAATCCGGATCGGCAATTCGCGGTAGCTGTGGATCGTATTTTTATACACCATCATATGGTGCGGGCAGTTCATCGGACGCAACACGAGTTCTTCATTGTCCATTTTCATGACCGGGAACATATCTTCCTGGTAATGGTCCCAGTGGCCGCTCGTTTTATACAGGTCCACGCTGCCAAGCACCGGCGTATAGACGTGGTCATAGCCGAGTTTGACTTCCTTGTCGACAATATACCGTTCAATGGTGCGGCGGATCGTTGCGCCTTTTGGCAGCCAGAGCGGCAGGCCTTGTCCGACTTTTTGCGAGTTCGTGAAAAGTTCGAGTTCTTTCCCGATTTTCCTGTGGTCGCGTTCTTTTGCTTCTTCCAGGAATTTCAAATGGGCTTCGAGATCTTCTTTCTTGAAGAAAGCCGTCCCGTATATGCGCTGCATCATTTTGTTGTTGCTGTCGCCGCGCCAGTATGCACCGGCAATGTTTAATAACTTGAATTCCTTAATTTTTCCGGTTGATGGCACATGGACGCCGCGGCACAGGTCAACAAATTCGCCCTGTTCATAAACCGTGACCGTTTCGTCCGGAATCGCATCAATCAGTTCAAGCTTGTATTCATCATGTGCAAATATTTTTCTGGCTTCGTCACGGGATACGACTTTGCGGACAATTTCAAGATTTTCCGCAACAATTTTTTTCATTTCCTTTTCAATTTTCGGCAAGTCTTCCGGCGTGAGCGACACTTCAAGATCCATGTCGTAGTAAAATCCGTTTTCAATTGCAGGGCCGACGCCAAACTTGACATTGCCATACAGGCGGCGGACAGCCTGTGCCATCAAGTGTGCCGTGCTGTGGCGCAAGATTCCGAGCGCATCTTCATGCTCAGGGGTGACGATTTCAATTGCGCCGTCTTCTTCAATCGGTGTGCGCAAATCGAGCAGTTTGCCGTTCAGTTTGCCGGCGAGCGCCTTTTTCCTGAGGCCCGGGCTGATCGATTGGGCAATCTCTTCCGTTGTTGTTCCAAATGGAAATTCCTTTAAAGCACCATCTGGAAAAGTGATTTTTACGATCTCTGCCATATGTCCCACTCCTTTAAAAATTAAGCTGTCACGCGGGCGGCCTGCACGAGGCTGCTTTTTGCAGGCATCCGTACGAGCACGTCCGCACGAAAACACAGCCAAAAAATAAAAAACCCGCCCCCGGCAAGGGACGAGTTTTGTACACGCGGTTCCACCCTCATTTCCGCACGTCTTTACGCGCGGCTTGAGTATGATAACGGAAATATCCGTCAGCCGCTACTGATTTTGTTCACGACTGAAGTTCGGAGGCGGTAAGCATCCTGTCCGTGCCGGAAAGCTTGCAGCCTGAGGCTTTCCTCTCTGAAAGGCGGTAACAGAATCCTGTTGTCCTCGTCATCACATTGACTTTTTCATTTCCAATTGATTATGTAAGTAATTATAGAAGTTTGCAATGAAAAAATCAAGGGATGGCGATTGATTTTGTTGCCGTGCTGCATTTGCCCCCGGTTCAAGCCCCCTTTTTATTCACTGGCGGCGAATTGATCGTGCATAAAATGCATCCGGCTTTTCACGGCCACCCGTTCTTCAAAAATATTGCATATCGTACGAATCAAAGCCTGGTCCGGCGTATCCGTATAAATTTCAATCCGGCTGGGCGCAATCGATAAAAGCGGTGCAATTGTGACTGAGTCAATATAGACAGGGTGGTTGGACAGAAGCCTGCGGTCAATCAATCCGTTCAGTTCTTCCCTCGTCATTTCCCGGAATTGGCCGTTGTAAAATTTCACCTGTTCCCCGAGGCAAAGCTTTATTTTTTCCCTTTTTGGTTCTTTTTGCTTTAAGTAATCCCTAAGGCTTTGCACAAAAATCTGGTATTCCTGTTCCATTTTGTATTCGTCAATCGCAATGCCGATGTATCGGTCAAGACAGTCAAAATAGCCTTTTAAGCGGAACGTCAGCACGGAAGCGAGCGGCAATGTGCACGATTCGCCAACCAGCGGTGCGACCGCTCCTTCAATAGCGGCGCGTTCGTCGATCTCACCCGCCAGATCCGTCAGCTCCGGCCGCTCTCCTTTCAGCATGCCGTCTACGATTTCGAGTATCCGGTTTTGCTCTTCTTCCGCCTGAAAAAAATAGGCTTGTTTCAGTTGGTTACAAATCCACTCGTTTCTTTTTTTCTTCATGATGAAATTTGCAACGGCTGCCTGCAGTTCCTGTTTATTGCCGGCCGCTTCCACAACATAATGTATTTTCCCATGCAGCACTGCTTCCCGGATTTTCACAGTGCGCCGTTTTTCCTTTGCAAAATATGCTTTTATCCATAATGCATCATCCTTGTCCCTGATCAGGAATTCCAATCCAAGCCCCCCCTGTACGGTAAAACATTCTCGTTTGCTTTACCTTATGTATATGAAGCGGCATCAGCAAATAGAAGACGGGAAAGCGTTACGAAATGAAAAAAGCGGGCCCCCTCATGCAAGGGTCAGGCCCGCTGGTTCGGCCCCTCCATCCGGACAGGGGCGCTTAAATATTTGATGCGCTCGAGAATGCGCGCTGCTTTCAATTCTTCCTTTTCCCCGCGCTGGGTATAAGTGAAATGGTACTCTAAATCCTCATAGCTGAAATTGGATGTAAAAAAAGTGGGAAGGTCTTCCTGCATCCTGTATTGGAGAATCGGGCCGAGCACTTCATCCCGCGTCCAGCTCGAGTTCGTTTCCGCACCGATATCATCCAACATCAATACGGGCACTTGCTTCACCGTATCCAGCTTTTCCCCGGTGGAGTGGTCGCCGATCGAGTCCTTCATTTCGCGGAAAAACTCAGGCACATACACGATTAAAGAAGAGACCTGTTTCCGGTCCGCCAGCTCGTTCGCAATTGCACCAAGCAAATACGATTTGCCGACGCCGAAATTGCCGTATAAATATAGTCCCTTCATTTTTTTGCCCGGCTCGTATTCACGGACAAAGCGATGCGCAAAATCGTATGCATCAAGACGCCCCATTTGTTCAAGGAAAAAATCACCAAAGGACGCCTCCAATATTTTTTTCGGCATGTGCATGCTTTGGATCAGCCTGCGCGTTTTATTGCGCTCATCCTCCAATATTTTCTTCTGGCACCTTTTATAGTGGATCTCAATATTGCCATGTTCAATAACGAGTTCCGGCACATACCCTTTCATCATATTCACGCATTCGCCAAGGCTTTTGCACCGGCTGCAATTTTTTTCCTGTGAAATGAATTCGTACAGTTTCATCCAGCTTTTTTCAATCATCGATTTTGTGACTTCACCGTGGTGTGCATCCAAAAAAGCGCGGATGTCGGGATGCGTGATGATTTCCTGCTTCATTTCTTCATAACGCTTGCGGAAACTAGGATTGGATGAAAGCCTTTTGAGTGTCTCATTTATGTTTTCCACCGCCTTCACCCTTTCTTGTATTGTTCACGTATTTTTTCAAGCCTTTTTCTTTTTTCTTCCATTGACTCGCCATCGGCTTGGACCGCGGTCGCAGTGGTTTTTTGGTCTTCTTTTTTAAACCAGTCCGGCAGCTTTTCAACCCGGACCGGCTTTCTCCGTCCGGTGCCGTTCTTCTCTTTATTGTTCAGCCATTGTTTGTACTGGCGGTCTTCTTTTTTGGCAAACGCCATCGCTTCCTTGGCGGTTTTCAGTTTTTTGCGCGCCCAGTGGGAAGCCACTTTTTCTAAATAATTTTTCGACAGCTTCATATCGGTTTTAAATAAAACATATTGGATTAGTACATTTACAACCCCAAGGGGAAGCTGCTGGGCAAACATGACTTCTTCAATGGCGGCAAGATCTGCTTTCGCCGGTTCGCTGCCGCCCGAAAAATCGATCAGCATTTGTCTCGGAGAAGTCGTTTCCAGGTAGCGGAGGAATTTCTCCTCATCGTTTTCCGGCTCTTTTTGTTCTTTCGCATCCGCTTCTGGCTGGAAGCGGTCAACAAGGCGTGGCAGTTCGTCATGATGTTCAATCTGGTACCAGCTGCGCGCGATTTTCCGCAAATCCTCCACCCGGATTTCCAAGTCTGCCGTCAATGCCTGGAGCAAAATTTTCTTTATGTCCAGCTCATTTAAACCGTATAAAAATGAAAGCTTCACAATCGCTTCTCTGACTTCCGGCGTAATGGCACGCAGCGGAATCAGTTCATCACGTAAGTTTGCATATAAAAGGTCAAAATTAAAATGGGTGTTTTCGATTTTTATGACCGGGGCGGCGGTTTTTTCGATATAGCGGCGGTTTTCTTCCAGCCGGCTGAGTTGCTGCGCTTCCGCCTCATTCAGCACTTCGGGGCCGATTTTTGCGGCATACACATCCTGGAATGAGCGGGTGATGTCCCGGTACTCACCCGGTTCTACGGCGCGGTCGGAGAAGAAGTGTTTCAACCGCTGGAAATGTGTTCTGCCGAGCTGCCGGTACAGGAAAACATTTAACAAACCGTCGTTGAAAAACTGTTCCGGGGACAGGGGCGGCTGCAGTTCGTATATAAACATGCGGATGTCGTCCGTTTGTTTCATATATGTTTTCAAAAGCCCAATGCCTTCAAGCTTCAGCCGGGCTTCGTAAATTTCAGACAAATTCATGGATAAAAAGCTCATCAGATGGTAATGGTTCCAGTCTTCGGACCAGAGCCGGCCGACTTCCACTTCATTCCATAATGTCATATACAGGCTGTAACATTGCGGCCCGATTAACGGCTGGTACAGGAGCGAAATGACCTTTTGATCGTAGTCCTGAAGCAGGCCGTTTGACGATGCACGATAACGGTCAGCTGGCTGTATTTCATTCCAAATCGGTTTCATAAAAGGCACTCCGTTTAAGCATTCTTGTTGAGCAATTCTTTCAGTTCATCGAGAAAAACATTCAAGTCTTTAAATTGGCGGTAAACGGAAGCAAAGCGGACATAGGCCACTTCATCCACTTTCGACAGCCTGTCCATCACCATTTCCCCGATCAGGGTGGAACTGACTTCTGTATATCCTTGCCTGCGGATTTCTTTTTCGATCTCCATGGAGATTTTTTCAAGCTGGTCCAGCGACACAGGCCGTTTTTCACACGCTTTAATCAGCCCGCGCAAAATTTTCTCACGGTTAAATTCTTCGCGGTTGCCGTCTTTTTTCACGACAATGAGCGGGGTTTCTTCCACTTTTTCAAACGTGGTGAAGCGGTACGAGCAGTCTTCGCATTCACGCCTTCTGCGGATGGAACGGCCTTCGTCCACCGGCCTTGAATCGATCACACGCGTATTGTTGCTATGGCAAGACGGACATTTCATATGAACCCCCCGTTCTGATACATTCTTACTACCATCATATATAAAAGAAGGCGAATAGACAACAGAAAGGTTTATCCTATTCCCGAAAGAAATTTATACATGCAGAACATATTGGATGTATCTTCTGTTTGTATATCCGGAAAAGTCCTCACTTTTCATCTATCCATCAATAGAATAGAAAGGTTTACACTTCTATTTCGTCAGCGTCCCGCACAAGTCATCCTCCGGCGCGGCTCTGAAAACTGGTAACGAAAACGGAGCAGGCTGGTGCTGCTCCGTTCGGCTTAGGCAATATTGATTTTCCCGGTTTCTTCCATTTTTTCCGCGACGAGCTGTGCCAGTTGTACGACGCGGCAAGAATAGCCCCATTCATTATCGTACCAGGCCAGCACCTTGACTTTGCTTCCATCCATGACCATCGTGGATAAGCCGTCGACAATGGCCGAGTACGGATTTGTCGTATAATCCGAAGAAACGAGCGGCACTTCTGTATAGTCCAAAATGCCTTGCAGCGAGCCTTTCGCCGCCGCCTTAAATGCATCATTCACTTCTTCCGCCGTCACTTCTTTTTTCAAATCGACGACAAGGTCCACTAGCGATACATCCGGGGTCGGAACACGCAGCGCCATGCCGTGTAGTTTCCCTTTCAGTTGCGGGAGAACAAGGCCTAACGCTTTTGCCGCCCCGGTTGTCGTCGGAATGATCGATTTGCCACAGGCCCGGGCACGCCTTAAATCTTTATGCGGATTGTCGATATTGTTCTGGTCATTCGTATAAGAATGGACTGTTGTCATCAGGCCGTTTACGATCCCGAATTGTTCATCAAGTACTTTCGCGACCGGTGCCAGGCAGTTTGTGGTGCAGGAAGCGTTCGAGATAATATGATGCCGCTCGATATCTAAAACGTTTTCATTTACCCCTAAAACAATCGTGACATCTTCATTCTTCCCGGGCGCTGTCAACAGTACTTTTTTCGCGCCTGCCTGAAGATGGAGCGCGGCTTTTTCCCTTGCATTGAATTTTCCGGTTGCTTCAATTACCACATCAATATCCATTTTTCCCCACGGCAGTTGGGCCGGATTGCGTTCCGCCAAAAGCCGGATGCGTTTGCCGTTCACAATGAGTGCTTCCTCTTCTTCCACTTCCACTTCTCCGGGAAATACGCCGTGGATGGAGTCATATTTAATCAAATGTGCCAGTGTTTCCGCCGGATAGCAGGCATTCACCGCCACAATATTTAAAGCGTTATCCATCATGGCTTTTCTGAAAACCATTCTGCCGATGCGGCCGAAACCATTAATCGCAATTTTTGTTTCCACAGTGCAGACAACTCCTTCGAATAATAAATGACATACTTTTAATCCATTATTCATCAATTAGTATATCATATTTTAAAAGTTATGTAGCGTTATTCCCCTATTTTTGCATAAAAAAAACCATGATGTACCCATCATGGAACGAGCTGCCAATCTGACACGATTTTTTCAAGCTGCTGTTTTGTTTCCTCCAGGCTGCCATTGTTGTCGAGCACCGCATCCGCCAGTGCCTTTTTTTCGCTCAGCGGCATTTGCGCCCGGATCCGCATCTGCGCTTCTTTTTCTGAAAGGCCGTTTCGGGTCATTAATCTCTTTAACTGCGTCTCTCCATCCACGTAAACGAGGATGGTGCGTTCAACCATATAGGTAAGCCGGCTTTCAAAAAGAAGCGGGATATCCAGAAAGACAGTTTTTTTCCCATTTTCAATTGCCCGGTCCTTTTCCCGCGTCATCCAGGCCCGGACTGCAGGGTGGACAATGCTGTTTAGTTTCATCCGGAGTGCTTCATCCGCAAAAATGAGTGCCCCGAGTTTTTTCCGGTCAAGCGTGAGATCTTGCAGCAAAATCCCTTCGCCGAACGCTTCAATGATTTGTTCATACGCAAGTTCGCCGGGTTCGACCACTTTTCTTGCGGCAATATCCGCATCGACAATCGTAAACCCTTTTGTTTTCAGCATATTGGACACCGTGCTTTTGCCGCTTGCAATCCCGCCTGTTAAGCCGATAATCTTTGCCATACTCCCACCTGCCTTGTTAAAACTTGCATATACCGATCAAAATGAGGAGAACACCTGGTATAAAGGAAATTTTCCGGATCCATTGCAGCCGGGAAAACAGCATGCCGAGCCGGATGCCGGAAGAGACAAGCAAAAAGCTCATGCCGGCAACAAGGAAACTGAGCAGAAACGGGGAGTAGCCCATGATGCCCGCACCGATCCCGGCACCGAATGCATCGAGCGAGAGCGCAATCCCAAGCATGACCGCTTCGATTCCCGTAATGGCCCCGGAACGGTCAAAATCCGCGCTCGTCGGTTTTTTCAAAATATGGATGACGACGCCCAATGAGCGGATTTCAAAGTTGAGCACGACCTTTTCCCCGGGTTCTTCTTTTTCGTCGTTTGACCGGAAAAACTGGACCATCACCCATGCCCCGATCAAAATTAAAATCACGCCGCCAATCCGGTTTGCCGTTTCCGGGCGAATCCAATGGAGTAGGCTCTTCCCGAACAGCACGGAAAGAAATAAAGACGCCCCCGAACAAACGGCGATGATGAGGAGGGACTTAAGCGGAATCTTCATCTTCCGCAGCCCGTATGTAAAACCTGTGCTGAAATTATCCATGCTGACCGCCAATGCCAATAGCAAAATCGAAAGCCGGAAACCCACGGCCATCGCCCCTTCCGTTTTGCATCGCTGCTATTAGTGTATGGAGGGGGCCTGGCCAATGTTCAACCTGTTATCTGCGTTTCTTTTGGCAATTCGGGCAGTAATGGGTGCCGCGGCCTGCTGTAACCATCTTTTCAATCGGGGTGCCGCATTTCCGGCACGGCTCCCCTTTCCGGCCGTAAACATACAGCTCGAGCTGGAACATGCCCATCTGCCCTTGCGAATTCACATAGGAACGGACCGTGCTGCCGCCTTTTTCAACGGCTTCCTGCAACGTTTGGACGATCTCGCTGTGTAAAAGATGTACGTCTTTTTTTGTCAGTGACTTTGCTTTCCGCTCCGGATAGATGCGGGCACGGAACAAGGCTTCGTCCACATAAATATTCCCGAGCCCAGAAATGACCGTCTGATCGAGCAAACAGGTTTTGATATTGCGTTCCGTTTTCTTTAATTTGTCGTATAAATATTTTTCCGTAAACGCATCGGATAACGGCTCAGGGCCGAGTTTTGAAAGCGGGAGAGAGGACAATTCCTCCCCCTTTAAAAACAAATGCATCGTCCCGAATTTGCGGACGTCTTTATACCTTAGTTCC
This sequence comes from Weizmannia sp. CD-2023, assembly GCF_036225245.1. Lineage (NCBI taxonomy): Bacteria > Bacillati > Bacillota > Bacilli > Caryophanales > Bacillaceae > Heyndrickxia > Weizmannia sp. CD-2023. The sequence continues at coordinate 33,384 of NZ_JARTJQ010000030.1, read as the reverse complement.
TTTCCGGATTGAAAATGAAAAATCATATGCGTATGCTTTTCAACCGGTTCATTTTGGTCATAAACCCGGTACCGTCCTTCCATGCGCAAATGGGAGACAAGCGCGTAATGGTCCGTGTAAAAAATGAGAAATTTGCCGCGCCGCCCGAGCGAACGGATCGTTTCACCGGCCAGAGCATCGGCAAACGCCTCTGTGTGAAGCGGCTTTTTGACCATTTTTGGCAAAAGCACCGTTACGCTTTCAATCGTTTCGCCGGCAACGAGCTGTGCCAGCGTTCTTCGTATCGTTTCCACTTCCGGTAGTTCCGGCATGCTTGATTCCTCTTTCCTTTCTTTGTTGCCTGCAGCTATTTTGCATCAAACCAGGTCGGCCCGTATGCGGAATCCACTTTCAGGGGAGCGGCAAGATCTACGGCATGCTCCATCACTTCCGGCACAATTTCTTTCAGCACTTCAATCTCTTCTTCCGGCGCTTCGAAAATCAGCTCGTCATGGACCTGCAGCAGCAGCCGCGCCCGCAGTTTTTCTTTTTTCAGCCTTTTTGCCATATCGATCATCGCTTTTTTAATAATATCAGCTGCACTTCCCTGGATCGGTGTATTCATGGCCGTCCTTTCAGCAAAGCTGCGCAAGTTGAAATTCCGGCTTGTAATTTCCGGCAAGTAACGCCGCCGCTTTAAAAGGGTGGAGACATAGCCTTTTTGCTTGGCTTCCCTGACAATTTCATCCATATATTCCTTAACGCGCGGGTAGGACGCAAAATACCGTTTGATAAATTCGCCGGCTTCCTTGCGGGAAATGCCGAGATTTTGCGAAAGCCCGTAGTCGCTGATGCCATATACGATCCCGAAGTTGACCGCTTTTGCCTGGCGCCGCATCTCAGACGTTACTTCTTCCGCTTTCACATGGAAAACTTCCATCGCCGTTTTCGTATGGATATCCATGCCTTCGCGGAACGCTTCAATCAGCTTTTCATCGCCGGAAATATGGGCGAGCACCCGCAATTCCACCTGCGAGTAATCCGATGAAAAAATAAGCCAGCCTTCTTCCGACGGGACAAACGCTTGACGAATTTTCCGGCCTTCTTCCATGCGGATCGGGATATTTTGCAAATTCGGATCCGTCGAGCTGAGGCGGCCGGTCTGCGTCAATGCTTGGTTAAAACGCGTATGGACTTTGCCATCTTGGTGGACCACTTTTAAGAGCCCCTCAATATAGGTGGACTGGAGTTTCCCAAGCTGCCGGTAATGAAGGATTTCCCTGACGATTTCGTGGGCAGGCTCCAGTTTTTCGAGCACATCGGCAGACGTGGAGTATCCCGTTTTTGTTTTTTTAATGACAGGCAGCCCCATTTTTTCAAAAAGAATGACGCCAAGCTGCTTCGGCGAATTGATGTTGAATTCAGTGCCGGCCATGCTGTAAATCCGCTGCTCAATTTCATGAAGCCGGAGTTTAAATTCTTCGCCCATTTCTTTTAACCGGTCGGTATCGACTTTCACGCCGGTGTATTCCATATCCGCCAAAATAAGGGAAAGTGGGAGCTCGAGTTGTTCAAACAGTTCAAGCTGGCCGTTGTTTTTGAGCGCTTTTGTGCAAGGTTCGCAAAGGGCATCTATCGCTTCCGCTTTCCGGGAAATATGCTCGGCGTACCGTTTTTCCTCGGGCAGCTTCCGTTTCGCGCCTTTTCCGTAGACAGCCTCATCCGTTTCCACGTTCCCATAATCATGCGTTTTTGCCACCGAGGCAAAATCTTCGACCGTATCGGAAGGATTCAAGAGATAGGAAACGAGCAGCAAGTCAAAGTCGGTCCCACGCAGGTCTATGCCGTACCGTCTCAAAGCGACAATTGAACGCTTTGCATCGTAGACGTGTTTGATTTTGCTTTCATCTTCCACCCATTTTTTGAACGCTTCGGAAGAAAGTGCGTCTTCCGCCCGGAGGAAAAAGAGCCCTTTTTCGTTTTTTAAACCGAACCCGATGATCTCGCCAGTATGGTAATTTTCATCGAGAATCTCCACATAAAAAGAAGAAACATCGGCAAACAAGTTGTCCGTAATGTCTTCGGCAATGGAAAAAGAAATGGCTTCCAGTGCCGGTTTTTCTTCCGTCGGGGTGTCCCCGCCCATTTTTTCAAGCATTGATTTAAAGCCCAATTCCTGGTACAAATGCCGTAATTTTTCCGGGTCGGCGTGCTTGTATGCCGCCTGTTCAATGGAAATGGAAAGCGGAATGTCACGGTGAATGGTGGCGAGTTCTTTGCTCATCAGCGCCTGTTCTTTGTTCGCCTCCAATTTTTCCTGCAGTTTTTTCCCGGATACTTCCCCGATATGGTCAAGCAGCTCTTCCACCGTCGGGAACTGTTTTAACAGCTTAATGGCTGTTTTTTCCCCGATGCCCGGCACGCCGGGAATGTTATCGGATGAATCGCCCATCAGCCCTTTCATGTCGATGATCTGATGCGGCGTTAACCCGTATTTTTCCTCGACATGCGCCGGCGTGTAGGCTTCCATATCGGTGATCCCTTTACGCGTAATCATTACCGTTGTTTTCGGCGAAACAAGCTGCGTCATATCTTTGTCGCCGGAGATGACTTTCACAATAAACCCTTCTTCTTCCGCTTTTTTCGACAGGGTGCCGATGATGTCATCCGCTTCGTAATTTTCCAGTTCGTACCGTTCAATCCCGTGGGCATCGAGCAGTTCCCGAATCAGCGGGAACTGTTCGGACAGTTCCGGCGGAGTTTTTTGGCGCGTTCCTTTATATTCGCTGTATGTTTCGTGGCGGAAGGTCGTTTTGCCGGCATCAAACGCCACCAAAATATGCGTCGGCTTTTCCTCTTCCAATATTTTGGAAAGCATCATCGTAAAGCCGTAAACCGCATTCGTATGTATGCCTTTGTCATTGTTCAAAAGCGGCAAAGCAAAAAACGCCCTATAGGCAATGCTGTTTCCATCAATTAAAATCAATTTTTTCAAAACCAAAACCTCCCGGAAAAATGGAGAATATCCGTTCATATTCCTTTCCCCATTTTACCATGATTCGGCGCAAAGGAAAAATCGCGGCGCTTTTAAAAAAATAAATGAAATATTGCCGCTAAAAAAGGCGCGATCATCACCTTTTCCAGCAATTTTTAGAGGATCAGACGCGAAAAAAAGCCCCAAACCCTTCATGCGGATTTGGAGCAGGATTTTCTGTTTATGCGAGGGCATCCATGACTTTCCGGACGGAGGCGGCGGATTTGTCAAGCGCTGCTTTTTCTTCCGGTGTCAGATCGAGTTCGATGATTTTTTCAAGGCCGTTGCCGCCCAAAATGACCGGAATGCCGAGATAAATGCCGTTGTAGCCGTATTCGCCTTCGAGATAAGCAACGGCAGGCAGGATGCGGCGCTGATCTTTGGCAATGGCTTCCACCATTTCCGTTAATGCTGCTGCGGGCGCATAATAAGCACTGCCGTTACCAAGCAGGTTCACGATTTCCCCGCCGCCTTTTCTTGTCCGTTCCACAATTTTATCGAGGCGCTCTTTGGGAAGTAATGTTTCGAGCGGAATGCCGCCTGCGTAAGCGTAACGGACGAGCGGCACCATCTCATCGCCATGGCCGCCGAGCACAAAACCGGTAACGTCTTTGACGGAGACGTCCAGTTCCTCTGCGACGAAAGCGCGGAATCTTGCCGTGTCGAGCACACCCGACTGGCCGATTACGCGGTTTTTCGGAAAACCGGATGTTTGATAAACCGTGTAGGTCATTGCATCAACCGGGTTCGTCAGTACTATCAGCACGGCGTTTGGCGAGTATTTCACAATTTCCTTTGTCACGTTTTCCATGATCTTTTGGTTTGTCTGCACAAGGTCGTCCCGGCTCATCCCCGGTTTGCGCGCAACGCCCGCCGTGATGACGACAACATCGGAATCCTTTGTGTCTGCATAATCGGACGTGCCGGTGATCTTTGCATCAAACCCCTGTACCGGGGATGCTTCAAACATGTCCAAGGCTTTCCCTTTTACCGGGTTTTCCATTTGCGGGATGTCAACGAGCACCACATCCCCCAGTTCTTTTTGGGCAATCAGAAACGCCGTTGTCGCCCCTGTAAAACCGCCGCCAATGACCGATATTTTTTTCCTTTTCAGCATGACGAGCCCCCTTTGTTTAAATGTCAGCCGGCTGTAAAAAGGCAGCCGGCTTGCCGTAAATCATTTGTCCGTTATTTCCCCATGTTTTTAATCAGTTCATCGCCAAATTCAGAGCATTTGACTTCTCTTGCGCCATCCATCAGGCGGGCAAAGTCGTATGTGACCACTTTGGATGCGATCGTTTTTTCCATCGAACCGATAATCAATTTTGCCGCTTCATTCCAGCCCAAATGTTCAAGCATCAAAACACCCGACAAAATAACGGATGAAGGGTTCACTTTATCCAAGCCGGCATATTTCGGTGCCGTTCCGTGCGTCGCTTCGAAAATGGCATGGCCGGTTTCGTAGTTGATGTTCGCGCCAGGGGCAATCCCGATGCCGCCGACTTGTGCAGCGAGCGCATCCGAAATGTAGTCGCCGTTTAAGTTCATCGTTGCGACGACGTCAAATTCGCGCGGACGGGTCAAAATTTGTTGCAGGAAGATATCGGCAATCGCATCTTTGATAATGATCTTGCCGTTTGCTTCTGCTTCTTTCTGCGCCTGGTTGGCAGCATCCGCGCCTTTTTCTTCTTTAATGCGGTCGTATTCGGACCAGGTGAAGACTTTATCGCCGAATTCCCTTTCCGCCAGTTCGTAACCCCAGTTTTTAAACGCGCCTTCCGTAAATTTCATGATATTGCCTTTATGTACCAGCGTAACGGATTTGCGCCCTTCTTTGATCGCATAGTTAATCGCAGCGCGCACCAGCCGTTCCGTTCCTTCTTTCGATACCGGTTTGATGCCGATGCCGGAAGTTTCCGGGAAGCGGATTTTTTTCACGCCCATTTCATCTTGCAAAAACGAAATGACTTTTTTCACTTCCGGTGAACCTTCTTGATATTCAATGCCGGCATAAATGTCTTCCGTGTTTTCGCGGAAAATGACCATATCGGTATCCTGCGGGCGTTTAACCGGGGAAGGGACGCCATCAAAATAACGGACAGGGCGCAGGCAGACGAATAAGTCGAGTTCCTGGCGCAGCGCAACATTCAGCGAACGGATCCCGCCGCCGACCGGAGTGGTTAATGGCCCTTTAATGGCAATGAAATATTCGCGGATCGTGTCAAGCGTTTCCTGCGGCAGCCATTCCCCTGTTTTATTGAACGCTTTTTCCCCTGCATAGACCTCTTTCCAGACAATTTTCTTTTCGCCTTTATAGGCCTTCTCAACAGCCGCATCCAATACGCGCTGTGCAGCCGCCCAAATATCAGGGCCGGTGCCGTCCCCTTCGATAAATGGAATAATCGGGTGATTCGGTGTGTTTAATACGCCGTTTTCTACGGTGATCTTTTCTCCTTGTGCCATTTCAAAATCTCCTCCAGTCCCAATATCAGTTTATACTTGTGGTGTACACGGAATGAACCGGCCCCGCGCATGGTCCTGAGCCGGTCCTTCCCCACCAGATGCACGCTTGCCCATCCCCAAATACTTCCAGGAACGGGCGGGCGTTTTAAGAAAATAACGGATAAATTCAGCCGGGATGGTTCCCCGCCAAGGTCCCGTTACCGGTCTTCAAGCGGAACGTACTGGCGCATGCCCGGGCCAATATATTCCGCGCGTGGGCGGATAATCCGGTTGTTGGCGTATTGTTCCAAAATATGGGCGATCCATCCGGAAATGCGGCTGACGGCAAAAATCGGCGTGAACAGGTCATGGTCAATGCCGAGGCAATGATAGACAGATGCAGAATAAAAGTCTACATTGGCAGGAATGCCTTTTTCGCTCGTGACAATTTGCTCAATTTTTACCGACATATCATAATATTTACGCTGCCCGGTCAGCTCTGTCAATTTTTCCGACATTTTTTTCAGGTGTTTTGCGCGCGGATCGCCTTTTCTGTAAACGCGGTGGCCAAAACCCATAATTTTTTCTTTGTTGATGAATTTTTCATGCAGGTAATCTTCCACTTTATCGACCGAACCGATTTCCGTGAGCATTTTCATGACCTGCTCATTTGCGCCGCCGTGGAGCGGGCCTTTTAATGCGCCGATTGCAGCGGTAACGCCGGAATAGATGTCGGAAAGCGTCGCAACACAAACGCGTGCAGTAAAAGTGGATGCGTTCAGTTCATGGTCCGCATGCAGTACAAGCGCTTTGTTAAAGGCTTCCACTTCAATCGGTTCCGGTTCCTTTTCTTTTAACATGTACAGGAAGTTTGCGGCAAAACCGAGATCTCTGCGCGGTGCGACAGGTTCTAGGCCTTTCCTGACCCTTGCGAAAGCGGCAACAATTGCCGGTATTTTTGCCTGCAGCCGGATGGCTTTGCGCAAGTTTGCTTCCCGGTCCATTGCATCTGCTTCATCATCGTAAAGCGCGAGTGCGGAAACAGCGGTACGGAGCGCGGCCATCGGGTGCACTTTCCCGATCGGGTAAGTTTTAAAGCTATCCAAAATTTCTTTCGGCAATTCCATATGATCCGCCAGTTCCTGCTTAAATGTTTCCAGTTCGGATTTTGTCGGCAGTTTTAAATGCCACAGCAGGTAGACGACTTCTTCAAAGCTGGCTTTTTCTGCTAAATCATCAATGCCGTAGCCGACATATGTAAGCGTGTCATCGATGATCGAGCTGATTGAAGTTTCACTTGCAACGACCCCCTCTAGACCTCTTGTTGCTGTCATGCTTATCTCTCCTTCTCCTTAAGGTTGTTTCCCCCATCTCAAACGTAGATAAGTTGATTTCGGGGTATATATTTTTCTGCGGAATAAATAACGGTTGCCGGCCGGCAATATGCAAGCGATCACATACTCTATTATAATATAATAATTATATTTGTCTATTTTTTGACGTACATGCGCCCGCTTACATAAATCATTATAAACAATTTTCAAACACATTGGTACAGAAAAAAGCCAAATTTCTTCTTTTAGTATAGCGCTTTCGCAGCCGTGCTGGCAATCATTTTGATTTTAGCATATGCCCTTCTGTAGCAGCAGGAGAAAAACCGTTGAAAAATCTTTCTTCCAACGGTTTTTACATGTTTAAGCAAATTCCACCCGGCTAAAAACTGTTTGTCACCCATTCGACGATTTTCATGGCCATCCAGGCAATGCCGGCGCCGATCAGCGGCCCGACCGCAACCCCTTTAAACAAAGAAACGGCGAGAATGGTGCCAAGCACGAGCGCCGTCGTAATTTGCGGATCGCTCGCAAGCAGGGTGATACCGTTTTTGGCCAGAAGCGCGACAATGATACCGGATGCAAGTGCAATCCATGCATACGGCGATTTGAGCGATTCATACAAATCTTTAAAGCCGATCTGTCCGGTTGCAATCGGCACAAGGACGGCGATCGTAATAATGGTGACGCCCCAGTTGATCCCTTTCGACTGGACGGTTGAAAAAATTTTCGCATCCAGCCCTGCCACTTTCAGGACAAGTAGCACGATAACAGAAATGATTAACGATTGGTTTTTTGCCGCAAATCCGATCGCTAAAAGCAGCAACAAAAATAAATACGGCTGGTACATAAGCATCCCTTCTTTCATGCTGAAAATCTTTTGGTGCCGGGTATTTTTTTCTGAATTTTTGGTGAAGATAGAAATAGAAAATCTATCAAAAAAAACGGCTTTTTCTTTGTTTTACGCCCCCCGCCGTGTAAAATAATAACATATTAACGAATACAGGAGGGTCAGACTTGAATTCTGTTTACATACACCGCGCGCTGCGGGGCCTTTTTGTTGCACTGTGCATCCTGGTTGGCTTTTTTGCGGTTTATCTGGCTGTAAAATACGCTTATCCGTTTATTATTGCGCTGTTGATCGCGCTTATGATCAACCCGCTCGTCAATTTTCTGGACAGAAAGGTAAGGCTTCCGCGGGCGCTTGCTGTTTTGATATCCCTGATTCTGATCATTGGCGTCTTTGTCGGCATCATTACGCTGCTTGTTGCCGAGATCGTAACGGGGGCGAATTACCTTGCTGACGTTTTGCCGGAGCATGTCCAGACGCTTGTCAATTATTCGGAATCGCTTGTCACCGCCCAAGTTTTACCGCTGTACGACCAGCTGGCGGGCCTCTTTAAAAATCTCGATGCAGGCCAGCAGGAAACGATCGTGCAAAACATTCAGGCGGCCGGGCAAAAGATCGCTTCTTCAGCAGGTGATTTCCTGTCCGGGCTGTTTAAAAAACTGCCGGGGCTTGTTTCCTGGATTCCAAATGCGGCAACCGTGCTGATTTTTGCCCTGCTTGCAACGTTTTTCATCAGCAAGGACTGGAACCAGTTGACAGGCAAAGGAAAGCTGTTACTGCCGAAAAAAGCAAGAAAAAGCGGGATCACCGTGTTTGCCGACCTCCGCAATGCGCTTTTCGGTTTTGTCCGTGCTGAATTGACACTGATTTCCATGACACTTGTCATTGTGCTGATCGGGCTTTTGATTTTACGCGTGGATTACGCGATTACAATCGCCCTTGTTTGCGGCATTGTCGATATTTTGCCGTATTTGGGAACGGGCGTTGTGTTTGTCCCCTGGATCATTTACGAATTCATTACCGGCAGCCTGCCGCTTGCGATCGGGCTTACCGTCCTTTACATTGTCGTGATCGTGCAAAGGCAGATTATGGAGCCGAAAATTTTATCGTCCAGCATCGGAATGAATCCACTCGCGACGCTTATCGCCCTGTTTATTGGCTTTAAAACAGTCGGGTTCCTTGGCTTGATTCTCGGGCCGATTACACTCGTGTTGCTGACCGCGCTGATCCGCGCCCATGTATTCCATGACATTTGGAACTATATTATGGGCAAAAAAACAATATAAAAAACGCAGAGGCCGGATGCCTCTGCGTTTTTTTTTGCTTATTTACAATACAGTCGCATGGCCGTTGTAAACCGAGCCGGTTGCTGCATCTACCGTAACTTCCTGCCCGTCTTTAAAAATGGAAACGGCTTTTTCAACACCGACAATGACCGGAATGCCGACATTGATGCCAACAACTGCAGCATGGCTTGTCAAGCCGCCTTCTTCCGTAATCAGCGCGGCACATTTTTCAATGGCCGGCATGATTTCTTTGTCGGTCGTTCTCGTGATGAGCACACAGCCTTCTGTTGCTTTTGCGTTTGCTTCTTCTGGGCTTTCAGCAACAACGACCGGACCAAATGCCGATTTTCTGCCGATTCCCTGGCCTTTTGCCAATATATCGCCGATCAGGTGCACTTTCATCAGGTTGGTTGTGCCTTTCCCACCAACAGGGACGCCGGCTGTGATAATCACAAGGTCGCCGTGATGGACGATATCGGATTTCAATGCTTCATCCACTGCGATTTCAAGCATTTCATCCGTATTGTTTGCCTTTGTGCCCAATTGCGGGTATACGCCGGACACAACGGTTAAGCCGCGCTGCACTTTCGGATCGCTCGTGACAGCAATAATCGGGGCTGCCGGGCGGTATTTGGAGATCATGCGCGCCGTATAGCCGCTTTCGGTTGGCGCAATAATGGCATTCACATCAAGATTTAAAGCCGTATGGGCAACGGACTGGCAAATGGCGTCTGTCATATTATGGTCCGTGCTCTTGCTGCGTTTGTTCAGAATATCGCGGTGGTTAATCGCTTTTTCCACATGGACCGCGATATTGTACATCGTCTTAACCGCTTCAGCAGGATATTTTCCGGCTGCTGTTTCGCCGGAAAGCATGATTGCATCCGTGCCGTCGAAAATGGCGTTGGCCACGTCGCTTGCTTCTGCGCGGGTCGGGCGCGGGTTGCGCTGCATCGAATCCAGCATTTGCGTTGCGGTAATGACCGGTTTGCCGAGCGTATTGCATTTTCTGATCAGCTCTTTTTGCACGAGCGGTACCGCTTCGGTCGGAATTTCAACGCCGAGGTCACCGCGGGCAACCATTAAGCCGTCCGATACAGCTAGGATTTCATCGATGTTGTCGACGCCTTCCTGGTTTTCAATTTTAGGGAAAATTTTCACATGTAAAGCATCGTGTTCTTCAAGGAGCTGGCGAATTTCCAAAACGTCAGACGGCCGGCGTACAAATGAAGCCGCAATGAAGTCAATGCCTTGTTCAAGCCCGAACAGGATATCGCTCACGTCTTTTTCGGTAATGCCCGGAAGGTTCACGGAGACACCCGGGACGTTGACACCCTTTTTGTTTTTCAAAACGCCGCGGTTCAGCACTTTTGTATGGATTTCACCGGCGTTTTTATCGATGGCCGTCACTTCCAGTTCAATCAAACCATCATCAAGCAGAATTTTAGAGCCAACGTGCACATCATCAATCAGCCCTTCATACGTGACCGAAAATTTTTCCGTTGTCCCGAGCACTTCTGTCATTGAAATGACCGGCGTCATGCCTTCAACGAGCTCAAATCCGCCGTCTTTCATATCGTGGGTGCGGATTTCCGGTCCCTTTGTATCAAGCAAAAGCCCGATCGTTTTGTTTTGGTTTTTTGCAGCTTCGCGGATATTTTTAATCCGGGCAAGATGTTCCTCGTGGCTGCCGTGCGAGAAGTTCAGGCGGCAAACATCCATCCCGTTTGCCATTAATCTTTCAAGCATTTCCACACTTTCACTGGCAGGCCCGATAGTACATACAATTTTGGTTTTTTTCATTCTATTTCCTCCTAAACAACGTTAGATCGACAATTCTTTCGACAGCTTATACATGTTTTGATTAATGGCGTGCGGTTTCCCGAGAATCTCAAGGATGTCATGGTCAACCAGCTGGTTATTTTGAATACCGACAGCGCGGCCCCCTTTTCCTTCGAGCAGCAGTTCAACAGCCCTTGCGCCGAGGCGGCTTGCAAGCACGCGGTCAAATGCAGTCGGAGAACCGCCACGCTGGATATGGCCGAGAACGGAAACGCGGGTATCACCGATCGCACCAGTTTTTTTCAATTTTTCCGCAAACTCGTTACCACTCATCACGCCTTCCGCGACGATGATAATGCTGTGGCGTTTGCCACGTTTTTTCCCTTGTTCAAGGCGATCCACGACATCTTTCAAATCAAACTTTTCTTCCGGCACAATAATTGATTCAGCCCCGCCGGCAAGACCGGACCAAAGCGCGATATCCCCCGCATTTCTGCCCATGACTTCAATAATAAAGGTACGTTCGTGGGAAGAAGCGGTGTCGCGAATTTTGTCAATCGCATCCAGAACAGTGTTCAGCGCTGTATCAAAACCAATTGTAAAATCCGTACCTGGGATGTCGTTGTCGATTGTCCCCGGCACACCGATGCAGTTGAAACCTTGTTCTGTCAGTTTTTTCGCTCCCTGATAGGAACCGTCCCCGCCGATCACAACGAGGGCTTCAATGCCATGGTCTTTCAGCTGCCGGATCGCTTTTTGCTGCCCTTCCGGCGTTTTGAATTCTTCGCTTCTTGCCGACTGCAAAACCGTGCCGCCGCGTTGGAGAATATCACCGACAGATCCTGCTTCAAGCTTTTGGACGTTACCATGAATCAACCCGTTATAGCCCTGGTGAATACCGTAAACTTCCAGGCCGTGATAAATCCCTTTACGGGTAATCGCGCGGACTGCGGCATTCATCCCTGGTGCATCGCCGCCGCTTGTTAATACTCCAATTCGCTTCATATTATTCACCTCTGTATATGTAATTCTCTTGGCAGGCCGGTATTTCAATCAAGCAAAGTAATTATAGTATCTCCAAGTCTGCCTTCGAATATATCTAAAATACCACTTTAAAAGCATGTTCACAATCGATCATGAAAAAGTAAAAATTTTAAAAATGTGCGTTTATGAACAAACTGTGTCGGAATAGTATGAATACGTTACCAATTCTCCTGTCTTCCCTGCCTGCCATGCAAACGGCGTTCTTTTTTCTTTTCCCGGTTTCCATGCCGGTAAACCAGGATCTGAATTTTCTTTTCAACCACTTAGAAGAAAGGGGATCCTATATAACTTGAACTAAACATTACTACTTGTTTATGTGCTGCCATCCTGATCGTCATTGATTTTGGTACGAAAAACTTAAGTTCATTTTATATAGTTAGAAAGCAGAACGCCAAAATTTTGGCCTGCATCCGTTACACCATGTAAAAAGCGAGGCAACCGGTGATGGGTGCCGGTTGCCTGGGTGCTTTTTTCGGCTATTGGCGGGCAAACTGTTCGAGCGTTGAAAACACGCCAATTTTACGGTATTTTTCGTACCTTTTTTCCACCAGTTCTTTAGGGGCATATGCCCGCAGCTCCTTTAATGATGCGGCAAGCACAGGGCGCATCAGCTCTGCCTGCGCTCTCGGATCTTTATGTGCGCCGCCTTTTACTTCCGGAATCAGTTCATCGATAATGCCCAGTTCTTTCAGCTCGGGCGCGGTCATCTTCATAGTGGCGACGGCTCGTTTTGCCTGCGACGCATCTTTCCATAAAAGCGCCGCGGCGGATTCCGGTGAAATGACCGAGAACCATGAATTTTCGAGGACATGGATATGGTCGCCGACGCCAATGCCGAGCGCCCCGCCACTGGCCCCTTCACCGATAATCAGGCAGATGATCGGAACGCTCAACCCGGACATTTCAAACAGATTGCGCGCGATCGATTCAGCGATGCCCCTTTCTTCCGCTGCTTTTCCCGGATACGCGCCTTTTGTGTCGATGAAGCTGATAATCGGGCGTTTAAATTTTTCCGCCTGCTTCATCAGCCGCATTGCTTTCCGGTAGCCTTCCGGGTGTGGCATGCCGAAATTGCGGCGGATGTTTTCTTTTGTGTCTTTCCCCCGCTGCTGGCCGATCACGGTGACAGGAAGACCCTCAAATTTTGCGATCCCGCCGACAACCGCCCCGTCGTCGCCGTATACACGGTCGCCGTGGAGCTCAAGAAAATCGGTAAAAAGATATTGAATATAGTCCAATGATGTCGGCCGTTCGGGAAAACGCGCAATCTGGATTCTGTCCCACGGATCCATATTTTCGTAAATTTCCTCTTCCAGCCGGGAAAGCCTTGCTTCCAGTTTTTCAATCTCGCTTGACAAATCGACATCCGACTGTTTTGTAAAATCCTTTAGCTCGGCAATTTTGCGTTTCAGCTCAATGACCGGTTTTTCAAATTCAAGTTCATTCACCATTGTAGTTCACCTGCGTTTGTTGGTTGATGGATGTCCAGAATGCCTGCCAATGTTTTTTTCAGGTCATGGCGTTTCACAACCGCATCGAGCTGGCCGTGTTCAAGAAGAAATTCTGCAGTCTGGAAATCTTCAGGAAGTTCTTCGCGGATCGTCTGTTCAATGATGCGGCGGCCGGCAAAACCGATCAATGCGCCAGGCTCCGCAAGATTGATATCCCCGAGCGATGCAAAGCTTGCGGTCACGCCGCCTGTTGTCGGATGGGTCATCACGGTTACCGTTAACCCGCCGTGACGGCTGAACCTTTCGAGCGCTGCGCTCGTCTTCGCCATCTGCATTAAAGAATAGATCCCTTCCTGCATGCGGGCGCCCCCTGAGGCCGTGAAAATGATAAACGGCACATGGAGCCTGTCTGCTTCCTCGATGGCGCGCGTAATTTTTTCACCGACAACCGAGCCCATGCTGCCCATCCGGAATTGTGCATCCATGACACTAAGCACGACCGGCCTTTCCTGAATGTTGCCCTTACCTGTCAGTACCGCTTCATTCAAGTTTGTTTTTTTGCGGTCTTTTTCCAGTTTTTCAAGGTAACCCGGAAACGCAAGCGGGTTTTTGGAAACAAGCCCGCGGTCGAACTCTTCAAACGTTCCTTCATCCAGCAGGCTTTCCACCCTTTCATAAGCGGTCATTTGATAATGGTAGCCGCAATGGAGGCAGACTTTTAAATTCTTCTGCAGTTCTTTTGTATACATAATTTTGCCGCACTTCGGGCATTTTGACATGATCCCTTCAGGAACTTCCTGCTTTGTATGGTCTGAAGGGATAGTCGCATATTTTCGCTTTTTCGGTTTAGGAAAAAAATCTTTCAGCAAATCTTACCCCTCCTGTATCTGGCACCGGAACCACCGGGCAAGCCGGCGGTTTTTCTGCCGAAGTACCGGCAAATGGCGTTTTCCCGTACCGGCAAAAAGGCGGCTTTTTTTCCGGCATCTGATGCTTATTTGCCAATTTCGGAAAGCTGTTTCGTTTTTTCGCGGATTTCTTCCGGGCTCACCTGGATGCGGGCGACACCGGTTTCCATCGCCGCTTTTGCAACAGCTGCCGCAACCGCCGGCGCAACACGCGGATCAAACGGGCGCGGAATGACATAATCCGCATTCAGTTCATGTTCATCAATTAAACCGGCGATCGCGTGGACAGCGGCTTGTTTCATCTTTTCATTAATATGCGTGGCGCGCACATCCAATGCCCCCCTGAAAATACCCGGGAAGGCGAGGACATTGTTGACCTGGTTTGGAAAATCAGAGCGGCCTGTGCCGATGACTTTCGCGCCGGAAGCTTTGGCATCTTGCGGCATGATTTCCGGATTCGGATTGGCCATCGCAAAAATAATCGGGTCTTTTTTCATCGACTGCACCATTTCTTTTGTCAGTGCCCCCTCTACAGAAACGCCGATAAAAACATCCGCATCTTTGATTACATCCGCCAGGCTGCCTGCTGCTTTATCACGGTTTGTATATTTGGCCACTTCGGATTTCACCTTGTTCATTCCGAACGGGCGCCCTTCATAGATCGCCCCTTTAGAGTCGCACATAATAATATCGCGGACGCCAAAGTTGTAAAGCAGTTTGATAATCGCGATGCCGGCAGCGCCCGCGCCGCTTGCTACCACTTTAATTTCAGACATTTCTTTGCCAACGAGTTTTAAAGCGTTCACGAGCCCGGCAGCCGTTACAATCGCCGTCCCGTGCTGGTCATCGTGAAAAACAGGAATATTCATTTCCTTCTTCAATTTTTCTTCAATGACAAAGCAGTTCGGCGCGGCGATGTCCTCCAGATTCACGCCGCCGAAAACCGGTTCCAGCCGTTTCACCGTCTCCACGATTTCATCAATATCTGTCGTATCGAGGCAAATGGGAAAGGCATCGACGCCGGCAAAGCTTTTGAACAAAATCGCCTTGCCTTCCATGACCGGGAGTGCGGCTTCAGGGCCGATATTTCCAAGCCCGAGAACGGCGGTGCCGTCCGTTACGACCGCGACCATATTGCCTTTCATCGTATATTCATAGACCGTTTCCGGTTTGTCGTAGATCATTTTGCAAGGCTCAGCCACACCGGGCGAATAGGCCAGGCTCAGATCCTTTGCATTTTTGACGGTGACTTTTGACTTGGATTCCAATTTCCCTTTGTGTTCGCGGTGCATATGTAACGCTTCTTCCCGCAATGACATGAACCTCACTCCCCCGTTTTCACTGCACGATATGCGGTTTCTTACTCACAAGCCTATTAAACAATATAACATATTTAATCTAGAGAGAAAAACTTATTTCAATATGACATTTCCTTCACCAAGCAGTTCCGTAAGCTTTCCGAGGCATGCTTCCTCCGCCCGGACCCGGTTTTTTTCCGGAAGCCGGATCGTTTTCCGTTCCGCTTCATAATGAAGAATGACCGGCGAGTCCCCCGGAAAAGCGTCAAGCACCTGCTTCACTTGAACAAGCAGCATGCGGTCCTTTCCAGCCGGAATCTTTAAATATAACGTGGCACCGGTCGGCATGCTGCGGAACGGGCTGGCATCTTCGAGCGCCCGGGCAATCACCTGCTTTTTGCCGTTCCTGTTTTCAACATTTCCTTCCACGACCACAATCAACCCTTTTTGGCATAACGGGCTGTATTTTTTAAAGACATCCGGAAAAACAACACATTCTATCTCATCCGTTTCGTCACTCATGCGCAAAAATGCCATCAGGCTGCCTTGTTTTGTGCGGATCGTTCTTGTGTCCGTAATGCAGGCGCCAAACCGGATTTTTCTCATGCCGGGTTGAAGCTTGCTTACTGCAAGCACGCCGGCTTCGTCCCAACCCGGGCGGTACTGCCCGGCCGGATGCCCGGATAGATAGAGCCCCAAATATTGCTTTTCAAAGGCAAGCTTATCCATCAGTGAAATCGGCTCGGTTTCCACATAATTTGGTTCAATGCTGAACGCTTCATCCTCAAAGAACAGATCCGCCTGCCCGTCATCCGGCTTCATAATCTCCGCGTGCTCAAGGGCGACATCAATGCTGGCAAGCAAAACTGCTCTGTCTTTTCCAAACTCATCCATCGCGCCTGAGAATGCAAACGCCTCTAAAATTTTCCGGTTCAGCCCTTTCACCCGCAGGACAAGATCAAACAGGCTTTTAAACGGGCGCCGTTTTCTTTCTTTAAGCAGCTCTTTGATGGAGGCGTATCCGATCCCTTTTATCGCAGCAAGGCTATAACGGATGGCGCCGTTTTCCACGGTAAACGGATAATGGCTGTGCTGCACGGAAGGCGGCAAAACCCGGATCCCCATCTGCTGCGCTTCGCGAATATACTGGGCAATTTTATCCTCGTTGCCGATCACGCTCGTCAAAAGGCTTGCCATAAAATAGAGCGGGTAATGGGCTTTTAAATAGGCGAGCCGGCAAGCGAGCATGCTGTAAGCGACGGCATGGCTGCGGTTAAAACCATAATTGGCGAAGCGGACGATAAAATCATAAATAGTATTCGCCGTTTTTCTCTCATATCCTTTTTTTTGCGCGCCATTTATAAAATGCAGCCGCTGTTCGTCCAGGATTTCCCTTTTCTTTTTGCTGACGGCACGGCGGAGCAAATCCGCCTCCCCGAGTGAAAAGCCCGCCATCTTTGAAGCGATCTGCATAATTTGTTCCTGGTAGACAATCACACCGTATGTTTTTTCCAAAATCGGCTGGAGGTCGGGATGCGGATATTCGACCGGTTTCAACCCGTGTTTCCGCTCAATATAGGCCGGGATGTTTTCCATCGGCCCGGGCCGGTACAGCGCATTGACCGCGACAATGTCTTCAAATTCAGTCGGTTTAAGCCGCTCGAGCACTTTCCGCATGCCGTCCGACTCGAACTGGAAGATCCCGGTCGTATTGCCCGAACTAAAAAGGCGGAATGTCTGTGGATCATCGAGCGGTACATCCTGGAGGCGGATTTTTCTCCCCGTCCCCTTTTCAATCCCCGTGAGGATATGCTCAAGGATGGTTAAATTCCGCAAGCCGAGAAAATCCATTTTCAAAAGCCCGATTTCTTCGAGATGGTTCATCGGATACTGGGTTAAAAAGATGCCGTCATGCCCTTCCTGCACCGGGATGATTCCCGTAAGCGGTTCCCCACTGATAATGACGCCGGCTGCATGGGTCGAAACATGGCGCGGCAATCCTTCCAAAAGCAGGGCCGTTTCAAAAAGCTTGCGGTGCTGATCCGATTGGCCGATCCATTCCCGAAAGGCGCTTGATGCTTCATACGCTTTTTTAAGCGTCATGCCAGGCTGTGACGGGATGAAGCGCGACAACTGTTCAAGTTCTTTTGCGCTGAGACCGAATATCCGGGCTACATCCCGGGCTGCGGCTTTCGCAGCAAATGTGCCGAATGTAATGATCTGCGCGACATGCTGTCTGCCGTATTTTTCCGCAACGTAGCGAATCATCTCGTCCCGCTTGTGATCCGGAAAATCGCTGTCAATATCCGGCATGGAAATGCGCTCCGGATTTAAAAACCGTTCAAACAAAAGCCCGTATTGCACCGGATCGACGTCGGTAATATAAAGCGCGTATGCGACAAGGGAGCCGGCAGCGGAACCGCGCCCCGGCCCGGTAAGAATCCCGTGCTCCCTCGCATATTTCATAAAATCCCAGACAATAAGGAAATAGTCGCTGAACTGCATTTCCTGAATGATTTTTAATTCATACTCCAGCCGGTCTGTATACCGTTCTTCCAGATTCGGAACGCGTGCTGCAAGGCCTTTTCGGCATACTTCTTCTAAGAAGGCATCCGCCGTCTGCCCGCCCGGAACCGGAAATGCCGGCAGCAGCCGCTGTCCCGTTTTGATTTCCACAGAGCAGGCATCTGCAATTTTTTCCGTATTGGCCAAAGCTTCCGGGAAATCGGCAAAAAGCTGTTCCATTTCCTCTTGCGGCTTAAAGTCGTGCGTGCCGCTTTCCGGGCGCGGCCGGTTTTCATCCGTCAGTTTCACCCCGGCTTTGATCGCGCGCAACACTTCATGAGCAAAAGCATCTTCCTTTTTTAAGTATTTCACATTTGCGGCCGCCACTTCTGGGATACCCAGTTTTTCCGAGAGCGCGTGCATATCGGGAAGCACTTTCTTAGCTTGCACTGTCCCGTTGTTTTCAAGTGCAAGATAAAAGCTCGGCCCGAAAATGTCCCGGTATAAAACTGCAACCTCTTCTGCACGCGCTTCATCTCCCCTAAGTAGCGCCTGTTCGATTTCCCCTTCAAGCCCCGGCGTAAAGGCGATCAGGCCGTCGCTGTAGGCGCGCAGCCATTTGATAAAAATGCCGGGTTCGGGTCTCGTCTGGATGGCACTTGAGATTTTCATCAAATGCCGGTAGCCGGTTTCGTTTTTGGCAAGCAACACAACCGGATAGGCTGTGTCAGGTTCAAACGAACTCATGATATCCGCTGTCATGCCGATAATGGGTTTAATGCCATTTTCGCGGCAAGCCTTGTAAAAAGGAAAGGCCCCGTACATCACATTGCGGTCCGTGATCGCAAGGGTGTCGTAATGAAGCGCTTTTGCGTACGCCGCCCATTCAGGGATGGAGATCGTACTTTCCAGCAGGCTGTAGGCCGTTTGGACCTGTAAATGGACAAAACGCATGGTAAACTGCCTCCTATTCGTACCTGTACATGATTCTTATTATACATGTTTTCACGCGAGCAAAAAAGAAGATACGTTCGATTTCATACAGGCATGCATTGTCCCATATATTGTTAGTAATGAAGAAAAGATGGGGATGGTTCGGTTGAGCGAAGGATTTTTTCCCGCATTTTTCAACAGCTATTTTATCGCATTCGGCGTAATGTTCGGCGGCGCCTTGATCGGGGGACTCGCTTCGTTCATTACCGGCGAGCCGCTTTTGACGGAAATTTCGAAGATTGCGCGTGACCTCCGCATCTGGGCGATCATTGCCGCCATCGGGGGGACGTTCGATACCGTTTACAGCTTTGAAAAAGGATTTTTGGAAAGCGAGACGATGGTATTGTTCAAGCAGCTGCTTTTAATTCTGTCGGCCATGGGCGGTGCCAAAACGGCCGCGCTCATTATTTCATGGATAACCCAGGAGAATGTGCTATGAGAATCCCGCCGCTTTACCGGAAACCGGGCTGGCAGCGGTTCATGGCCGGATTTATCGTGGGCGGGTGCATCTGCTGGCTGATTTTTCTGTACATGTTCGGTGTCATGCAGGAAAGGCAGGCGCAAATGATTGAACGACAGGAAAAAACGATCCAGGATTTGCAACAGGAAAAGGCGATCTGGCAGGAAGACTATAAAAAGCTCAATCAAAAAAATGAAAAGCTCCTGACCATCCAGCGTATTGACGTGAAAATCAGCAACTACGAAAAATATGACATTCACGATTCACAAAGCATTTTTGAAGCAGAAGAGGATATTAAACATGACTTAAGCCCGCTGATTGCAAAAAATTTAAAAACCGCTTATTTGAACAAAGACTTGATCACCCGCATGCTTGAAAACAAAGTCATTAAAATCAACCACCGCCGCTATACTTTCGAAGTGCGGGACATTTTGTTTTACTCCGTTGTCCGCGTCCACCTGAATTTAAAGCTGGCAGACTAAAAGAAGGCAAATCCGCTTTTCCGGCGGTTCTGCCTTCTTTTTTTACCCTTCCTTGCAGAGCGCGATTAATTCCTTTTTTACCGCCTCTGCCGTTTCCCACGAATACGCGGTGGCCCCGGCCGCAAGCGGATGCCCGCCGCCGCCGTATTTGCGGGCCAGCTCATTGATGGCAGGGCCTTTGGAGCGGAAACGGAGGCGGATTTGGCCTTCTTCTTCGATAAAGAAGCACCAGGCTTTAAGCCCTTTAATATCGCCGAGCGTGGTGACAAGCTGGGAGGCTTCGCGCACCGTTACGCCGAATTTTTCAATCAGTTCTTTTTTCAGCACGACGATGGCCGCCCCGTGCTCAAGAATGTCCAGGTTCTGGTAGATATACCCTTGCAGCCTGGCCACACTTGGTTCAATCTCGTACATCTTGTTAAAGAGCGCTGTCCGGTCAAAATGGTAATGGATCAGTTCTCCGGCATAGTCAAATGTTTTTTCCGTCGCACTCGGATACAAAAACCGGCCCGTATCCCCGACAATGCCGGCAAACAGCAGCCTTGCCGCGGCATCTGTCATCCTGAGCCCTTCTTCTTTCCCCGATAAGTAAAACTCATAAATCATTTCGCTGACAGAGGACGCGTCTTCATCGACCCACTGCAAATCCCCGTAAGCATCATGGTTCGGGTGATGGTCGATTTTGATCAGCCTTTCCCCCAGATGGAAACGCTGGTCGCTGATCCGCTCGCGGTTCGCGGTATCACAAACGATGACAAGCGCCCCGCGGTACGTTTCATCGGAAATCCTGTCCATCCTATTCAAGTAGGCGAGGTCCGGTTCATCATCGCCCACGATGTAAATGTTTTTATCCGGAAAAGACGCCTTCAATATTTCCGCAAGTCCCCCCTGCGATCCATATGCATCCGGATCAGGCCGGACATGGCGGTGGATGATGATCGTGTCAAAAAGCTTGA
Organism: Weizmannia sp. CD-2023; assembly: GCF_036225245.1. Lineage (NCBI taxonomy): Bacteria > Bacillati > Bacillota > Bacilli > Caryophanales > Bacillaceae > Heyndrickxia > Weizmannia sp. CD-2023. The sequence goes on along the minus strand of NZ_JARTJQ010000030.1, from coordinate 12,583 downwards.
TCGTCTGTAAAATTTTTGTTTTCATCTTACTCCCCGTTTCTCTGGCAAGTTCTTTTTTCATTTTGTAAAATAGAAGAAAATACTGACAACCCAATTTGGAGGTGCACGATGCCGATCCTTGCCGTTTTGATTCTCGCATCCCTTTGCGTGTATGTATATTTTAAACTAAAATACATCCGCAGCCTTTTAGCGATGGAAAAAAAGGTGTTCTCTGCCAAAGCCAATATGGCACTCGGTTCGTTTATTTTTTTGTTCGGCGTGAATGAATTGTTTCTGTTTCACACTGCCGTCACCTATGCCATCGCAGCCATTTTTATCGCGCTCGGGCTGTTCAATATCGCAGGTGGTTTCAAAAGACTGCAGTTTTACCGGCCCGAAATGCAGAAAGAAAGAAACGAATCGCGGCGCACACTGTAAAAAGGAGTGGGCACGTACCGTTATCTTTCAATCAGTTGGCACATCAGCAGGGCTTTACCGACAAGGCTGCCTTGGTTGAAGACTTCGACATCAATTTTGGCAAATTTCCGGCCGGAATCGAGAATTTTCGGTACAATCCGGATCATACTTTCGAGCTGGACCGGTTTGATAAAATAGACCGTTAAACTTTCGATGATCATTTCGCCTTTTTTTCTGGAGCGCAAAAAGCGGTTGGTCGTTTCGTGCACGAGTGTGGTGAACACACCGTATGAAATCGTCCCTAAAGGGTTGGTCATTTGCGGTGTCACTTCAAACTGGTAATCATCCGGGTCTTCCGTTTTAGCTGATGATGCATCGAGCTGGGTCGTGACGATATTGTCGATCGTTTCCCCGACTTGCGGCTGGCGCTGTGTCATTTGCAGCTCCTTTAAGACGTCCTGGCGGCTGACAATCCCCCTCAGCCGGTTAAAATCGTCGGTCACCGGCAAGATTTCGATCCCTTCCCAGACCATCATATGGGCAACAGATGTGACGCTTGTTTTTTCGCTGACCGTAATCGGATTTTTCGTCATCACTTTCTCGATGCTTAAGTGCGTGTCGGTTTCCATCACGTCTTTTGAAGTAATGATACCCGCCACCTTTAAATTGCGGTCGACAACAGGAAAGCGCGAGTGGCCTGTTTCCCGTTTTTTGCGGTACCAGTCCTGGACCATGTCCGTTGTATTCAAATAAGCCGTTTTTTCGATCGGTGTTAAAATATCTTCAACGAGAATAATTTCTTTTTTGATCAGCTGGTCATAGACAGCACGGTTAATCATCGTCGCAACGGTAAACGTGTCGTAGCTCGTCGAGATGATCGGCAGCGCTTTTTCATCCGCAATTTTTTTTACATAATCTTTCGTATCAAATCCGCCGGTGATCAAAACGGCAGCTCCTGACCTTAACGCCAGTTCATGCGCGTCCGTGCGGTTTCCGACAATGAGCAGGCTCCCCGGATCCGTATACTTCGACATCGCCTCAAGCTCCATGGCGCCGATCACGAATTTTGTAAGCGTTTTATGCAAGCCGGATTTTCCGCCCAGCACCTGGCCGTCGATAATATTGACGACTTCCGAAAAGGTCAGCTTTTCAATGTTCTCTTTTTTCTTCTGCTCAATCCGGATGGTGCCGACCCGTTCAATCGTGCTGACATACCCTTTTATTTCAGCATCTTTAATGGCGCGGTAGGCGGTCCCTTCACTGACATTCAGCGCTTTTGCAATCTGGCGGACGGATATTTTTTCCCCGACCGGCAGCTCATTGATATATTGTAAAATCTGTTCGTGCTTTGTCGCCATTTTTTCACCTTCTTTCCGTTTTTGTCCGCTTTCAAGGAATATGTATGGAGCAATCTGTATATTTCTATTATAGATGGAAAAAGGGGGAAAGGGCAATCAGGCACCTTTATCTTTCCATCATGGAAAAGGGGAAGTGCGGCCGGCACTTTTTCAGCACATGCCGGCTGCAAGCGAACCCCTGTATTTACCAATCTTGCGCGTCTATTACAATTCGATCGCATCTCCGGCTTTCATAATTTTACCGTTTACGCCGTCGAGCAAATCGATAAATTTCTGCGGATCCTGCTGAATGAGCGGGAACGTATTGTAATGGATCGGCACGACCGTTTTCGCCTGCAAAAATGTTGCCGCCACTGCTGCGTCTTCCGGTCCCATCGTGAAGTTGTCGCCGATCGGAAGAAATGCAAGATCAATCGGATGGCGTTCGCCGATTAATTTCATATCCGAGAACAGCCCGGTATCACCGGCGTGGTAGATCGTTTTCCCTTCCGCCATCAGCAAAACGCCCGTCGGCATCCCGAGGTAAACGATTTCTTTCTTTTCGTCATCCACAACCGCCGAGCCGTGGAACGCCTGGGTAAGCTTCACTTTCCCGAAATCAAACTGGTACGAGCCACCGATATGGAGCGGATGCGTATTCAACCCTTTCCAGGCAAAGTAATTTGCGATTTCATTATTGGCAATAATAAGCGCATTCTTTTTGCGGGCAAGCGTTTCTGTATCCCCGATATGATCGCCGTGCCCATGTGTGAGAATAATCACATCCGGGCTTTCTTCCTCCACTTTCAGGTCTGTCTGGCTGTTGCCGGTAATAAATGGATCAAAGAGTATCGTTTTGCCCTCCGTTTCCACTTTTACAATCGAATGGCCGTGAAAAGAAACTTTCATCAACATATCACTCCTTTTAAAAATTTGTACGGCTTTGGGCCACTTTCATTATATTATTTCTTTGTCCCGTAATCCTGCCTCGCGCTTCACCTGTAGCATCTTAACTTGTTTTTTGCTATGCTAGTAACGTCTGATAAGGAGATGAATGGAATGAATAAGCGTTTAGCAAGTGTGGCGGCGTGGCTGAAAGCGGAAAAGACCGATGCCGCTTTTATTACATCGCCCGACAATGTCTTTTATTTGAGCGGTTACCGCAGCGACCCACACGAAAGGCTGCTCGGCATTTGCGTATTCCAGGAAAAAGAGCCGTTTCTCGTCTGCCCGGCAATGGAGGCGTATGACGCGAAAAAAGCCGGCTGGGAATATGACATTCTCGGCATCCAGGATACGGATAACGCGTGGGATTTGGTTGCGGAAGAAATACGCGGGCGAATCGGTGATGTCCATACGTTAGCGATTGAAAAAGAGCATTTGAACGTGGAACGGTTCGAAGCGCTGAAAGAACGGTTTGGCGGCGCCCGCTTTACCGCTGCTGAAGAAAAACTGCGCATGATGCGCCTTATTAAAGATGAGCATGAACGGAAGATTTTAAGGGAAGCGGCTGCTTTTGCCGACCTGGCCGTTGAAACGGGCATCCGCGAAATTAAAGAAGGGAAAACCGAACTTGAAATCGTGGCAGCCATTGAATTTGCAATGAAAGAAAAAGGGATTTCAGAAATGAGCTTCGCCACCACCGTCCTCTCAGGTGCGAAGGCGGCTTCCCCGCACGGCGTCCCCGGCCTTGACAAGATCGAAAAAGGGAATTTTGTCCTATTTGACCTTGGCGTTGTGCATCAAGGCTACTGTTCCGATATTACAAGGACGGTCGCATTCGGGGGGCTTAACGAAGAGCAAACCCGGATTTACGAAACGGTATTAAAAGCGGAAGAAGCGGCCGTTGCGGCAGCAAAACCGGGGGTAAAGGCAAAAGAGCTCGACTTGATTGCACGCCGCATCATTGAAGACGCGGGATACGGCGAATATTTTACACACCGGCTCGGCCACGGCCTCGGGATCAGCATCCACGAATATCCTTCTGTCACCCATACGAATGAGCTGGTGCTTGAAGAAGGGATGGTCTTCACGATCGAACCGGGGATATACGTGCCAGGGGTTGCCGGCGTCCGGATTGAAGATGACGTCTGCATTACAAAAACGGGTGCCGAAGTGCTGACAAAGTACCCGAAAGCCTTGCAATATGTTTAAAAAAGAAGCACAAGCGGCTTTCATGCTGCTTGTGCTTCTTTTTTTGTTCCGGCAATTCTTGCAGCCGGCTTTTCAAAACTTATTTTAAAAGCGTTTTCACATCTGTATAGGAGAGCCCGAGTGAATCGGCCACCGCTTGATATGTCACATGTCCTGACAGCGTATTGACCCCTTTTAACAGCGCTTCATTTTCCAAAACCGCTTTCTCATACCCCTTATTGGCAATTTGCACCGCGTACGGCACCGTCACATTGGTAAGGGCAATCGTCGATGTGCGGGCAACCGCGCCCGGAATATTTGCGACTGCATAATGGACGACATCATGCTTGATATAAACCGGATCATCATGTGTCGTGGCACGGTCTGTCGTTTCAAAACTGCCACCCTGGTCAATCGCAATATCCACGACAACAGAGCCCGGCTGCATCGCTTTGATCATCTCTTCCGTTACCAGTTTTGGCGCTTTTGCACCCGGGATCAGAACGGATCCGATGACAAGGTCCGCATCACGCACTGCTTCCGCAATATTGTATGGATTCGACATCAAGGTTGTAATTTTGCTGCCGAAAATGTCATCAAGCTGGCGCAAGCGATCCGGATTCAATTCGACAACGGTCACATCCGCCCCAAGGCCGATCGCGACTTTTGCCGCATTCGTTCCGGCAACCCCGCCGCCGATAATCGTAATCTTGCCTCTTTTGACGCCCGGTACGCCGGAAAGCAGGATCCCTTTTCCACCGTTATTTTTTTCAAGAAACTGTGCGCCAATCTGCGGCGCCATTCTGCCCGCCACCTCGCTCATCGGCGTCAGAAGCGGCAGCGAACGGTTGGCAAGCTGCACGGTTTCATAAGCAATGCCGGTCACTTTCTTTTTCAGCAGTTCTTCCGTAAGCTTTGGTGCTGCAGCAAGATGCAAATATGTAAATAAAATCATGCCTTCACGGAAATAGCGGTACTCGCTTTCGATCGGCTCCTTCACTTTCATAACCATTTCAAAAGACCACGCCTCACGAGCGGTCTCAACGATCCGGGCACCGGCTTTTACATATTCTTCATCACTAAACCCCGATGCAAGGCCCGCATTCTTTTCAATAAAAACTTCATGCCCCGCTTTGGTCAGGGTCACAACGCCGGCCGGGGTCATGGCCACACGGCTTTCATTGTTTTTAATTTCTTTTGGTACGCCAATTCGCATAGAAAGTTCCTCCTCTTGTTCGTGTTTTGCAATCCGTTTTCTTATTATTGTAAGAAAACATATCAAACGGTTGAAAACTTTCTTAAACATCTTTAGTGTAGCAAAAATTCCCTCTTTTTCCTATGCTTTTTTTGCAAATTTCTTATTCGCGCCCGGGAACGGGATAGCGTTTTTATTTTTCCTGGCTTCCGCCCTTTTTGATTAAAAAATAGATCGCCAGGTTTTTTCATTTTTCGCACACAAACCCGGAAAATTCTAGTAAAATAGACATGAAAGGCAGGCAGTTTATAAAGGAGATGAAAGAAGATGGGCACACAATACCGGAATATTTTAGTAGCGGTAGATGGCTCCAAAGAAGCCGACTGGGCTTTTACGAAAGCGGTTGAAATCGCCAAACGGAATGGGGCCGAATTATCGGTTGTCCATGTGGTCGATAACCGAGCACTCGCCACTTTGACCCCGATTGATTCAACGCTCTATGAGCAAAACGAAAAATTTGGGGATGAACTGTTAAGCAATTATAAAGACCGCGCCGCAGAAAAAGGGATCAAAGTCCAGACGATCATCCAGCTCGGCTCTCCAAAACTTCAAATCACAAAAAATGTCGCGCCGAAAGTGCATGCGGATTTAATTGTGTGCGGCGCAACCGGTTTAAACGCGGTGGAAAGGCTCCTGATCGGAAGCGTTTCCGAACATATTGTCCGCACTTCCCCCTGCGATGTGCTTGTCGTGAGAACGCCTAAGGAAGAAGAAGGCAAAGGGGAAAATTAAGCAAAAACCAGCCTTTTACGGGCTGGTTTTTTAACGGCCGCTTTTTTCTGTTAAAAACCGGTATTGATAATATTTCTCCGCAATTTCACAAACCCTTTTAGAAAAATAGTAGTTTGTAAGAGCCCCGATGGCCATCCCGGCCCAGCTGTTTTCTCCCCGCTTTTTCGGCCGGAGCAGCGCCAGAAAAGCGAGTTTGCCGGCATGCCCGATTGCCCCCGGCCACAAATACCGGTGGAATAACTTATCGTTTCCCACATAGAAGCCGGTCTCGCGCGCTTCCAGTTCATCCATCAATTCTTCCCAGAGCGCATATTTCACCATGTCCGGGGCAGCGGCCATCAGCACCATTTTCAGCGCCGCCACGAGTTCGCCGGGCGTTTTTGTTTCAAATCCGTAAGCTGCACCGGTGAGCTGGACCGCCCGGAGATTCACAGCCAGCAGGAAAAACGGATCCGCCGCGGCAAAAACAGCTTTCCCCGTCCCGCTCAATGCTCCTTCGAAGAGTGAGAAACGGCGGTATTTTGCCTGCTGCCGCGCCGCAATAAACCCTGCCTGGTCGATGGTAAGCTTCCTCATATCGGGAATCGTTGCAACAGAACTGTCAAAAAGCCGCCCCGCAGCAAGTATTTTTTCGATTTCATGCCCGTAAGGCAGATTTTCATCGGCAAATGAACAGATTTGAAACAAAACAGCATCTATTTTTTCATGAATATTTTCGAGCGCCTCATCCGGAAAATGGGCAAAGAGCGCATCCAGTTTTTGCTTGCGCCCGTCCCCTTCTTTTCCGGCCGTTTTTAGCTTCTCCGCCCAGTCGTTGATTTCATCCAGTACAATTTTTTCCCTGCCTGTCCATTCCGCCATTTTCAATCCGCTCCCTAACGCTGTTTTACAGCCATTATATCATAAAGTTCATGGACGGCTGTTCGTTTATGCCATGCCAAAGTGACCCTGAAACAATTTATTCGGGCACGGGCAGCAGGAAAGCAAACTGTCGGCGCCAGCCGTTAAGATTCCGCGGTCATGAAGAGAGCCGGACAACATCGCGTGCGATCATCAGCTCTTCGTTTGTCGGGATAACGAGTACTTTTACAGGGGAATGCGGATAATTGATAAACGCTTCCGTCCCGCGGATCTGGTTCAAGGTCGGGTCCCAGTAAATGCCCATAAATTCCAGTCCCGTTAAAATTCTTGCGCGGATGGCATCGCTGTTTTCCCCGATGCCAGCCGTGAAAATAATCGCATCGACGCCGGCCATTTTCGCCGCATACGACCCGATGTATTTATGGATGCGGCTTGCAAAAATGTCAAGCGCCAGTTCAGCCCGCTTGTTCCGCTCGAGTTCCGCCGCCACCTGGATATCGCGCAAATCGCTGGAAATGCCCGAAATGCCGAGAAGCCCGGATTCTTTGTTTAACACTTCGAGCACTTCTTCTGCCGTTTTGCCTGTCTTCTCCATAATAAACGGGATCAGTGCGGGGTCGATATTGCCGGAGCGCGTGCCCATCGTCACGCCGGCCAATGGCGTAAAGCCCATGGACGTATCGATTGACCGGCCGCCCTGGATCGCCGCAATGCTTGCCCCGTTGCCCAAATGGCATGAAATCAGGCGCAGCTGTTCAATTGGCCTGCCGAGCAGCTCAGCGGCACGCATCGCCACATATTTATGGGAAGTGCCATGAAACCCGTATTTGCGGATCCGGTATTTTTCGTAGTATGCATAGGGGAGGCTGTATAAGAAAGCACTTTCCGGCATCGTTTGGTGGAAAGCGGTATCAAACACGGCCACTTGAACCACATCCGGCAGCACGGCACGGAACGCCCGGATCCCCGTTGCGTTCGCCCGGTTATGAAGCGGCGCGAGTTCCGCCAAATCTTCAATTTGCGCGAGCACCTGGTCATTGACGACAGCAGAATCATTGAAAATTTCGCCGCCGTGCACAACCCGGTGGCCCACGCCTTCTATTTCATCCAAAGACCGGATAATGCCGGTTTCCGTTAATTTTTTTAATAAAAACTGTACAGCAATTTCATGGTTCGGAATATCGGTAATTTCCTTCACCCTGTCCCCGTTTACCGTAATGGAAAACAAGGCATCGTTTAACCCGATCCGTTCAATCAGGCCTTTCGTTATAACGCTTTCATTCGGCATCTCAAATAATTGAAATTTTAAGGAGGAGCTCCCCGCATTAATTGCCATAATTTTTGCCATTGCTCGTCTTCCCTTCGCAAAATCAAATGAACCCTTTTATTTTTTTAAAATAGTGATCTCATTTTCTCATTTTGCCATTCTATCCGACTTTTTTCAACCGGTTTTTGGTTCCGTCTCCCGGGAACATATAAAATGATACCATAAAAAAACAAACAAATGGGGGCCGGAACGCAATTTCCTGCTTTCCAGCCCCCATTTTTCCCAATTCGTCAAATTTTGCCGCTTTGGATATTTTCTTTGCACCAGGCGTCAATCTTTGCCATCAGCTGCCTTAGCGCCCCCTCGTTAGACAGGGACGGGAGCGACGCCAGCAGCACTTGTTCCGGTGCTTTTACGCCTTCCGCTTTCTTGCGGATGACAAAAATGCTTTTGGCAGCCTGTTCGTTTTTGAAGATGGTCATCGGCAATTGCAAAATCGCCTGGATATCCGCTTCTTCTTTTAAAAACTGGCGAAGTTTCGGGGCTTCTTTTGTTTCAAATAATCCGTTTGGGATGAGAAAAAACAAAAATCCGCCCGGGCGTGCCGCTCTCAGGCTTTGCTCGATAAACAAATGATGGGCGTACGAATGCCCTTCATCTGCCTTCAGCTTGTAATCCGCGGCATCCGCATCATTCGGATAGTATCCAACCGGCAAATCGCAAACAACAACATCGACAGGGTCAATGAACAATTGGGACAGGGCATCCTGTGTAAACAGTTCGATTTCATGGTGCAGAAGGTTTGCCCCCGTGTATGCGAGCCGGATCAGCACATCATCGATATCCACGCCGTAAGCGGTGATGTTTTTCCCGCTAAGCTGGTTCAAAATGGTCGCAAGCAAATTGCCGGTGCCCACCGCAGGGTCCAAAATTGAAAACGCACTGGTATCTTCTGTAAACTTGCCGATAAAGTAGCTCATCAATAGACCGATCGAATCCGGTGTCATTTGATGGTTTGCCTGGACGTTTGCTTTCATCCCCTTCAGAATGGCGAGCTGGTAGGCTTTCCGGATCTGCTCGCGGGTAAAATCCTCGAGGCGGACCGTTCCGTATAGGTTTTCAAGGCGGTTTTCATCACGCGCACCGATCCCATTTTGGCGGATGCTTCCGCTGAATAAGTTTTCCCCGGTCATCGCCACAGCTTCCAGGTACGGGACAGAGAGGCGATTTTCCAAGATTTGCGCGGATTCGTTAAAAACGGTAAAAAGGGTTTCAACAGGAGAGGCCGACATTCATTCTCCTCCTTCATATTCTTCTTCCATATAAAATCCCCGATGGAGATCGGGGATTTTATCGCAGTATAGCAAGCGCTCTTCGCGTTTCCCGGCGCTATTCAATGCCTGTTTTACTCTGCATCTTTTGCGGCTTGCAATGCTTTTTCGTAGTCAGGATGGTTGGTGCCTTCGCTTACATATTCCACATATGTAACCGTATCATTGGAATCTACGACAAATACGGCGCGGGCAAGCAGGCGAAGTTCTTTCATCACAACCCCGTAAGCTTTGCCGAATGACAGGTCGCGGTGGTCGGACAACACTTTTACATGGTCAAGCCCGGATGCCGCACACCATCTTTTTTGCGCAAAAGGCAGGTCACAGGAAAAAGTATAAACGTTGACTTCTTTCCCGAGTTTTGCCGCTTCTTCGTTAAAACGGCGCGTCTGTGCATCACAAACACCGGTATCAATCGACGGGACAACGCTGAAGATGCGGACGCCGCCTTTTGTATCCGAAAATGTCACCTCATTCAAATCATTATCCAGAACCGTAAAGTCCGGTGCCTTATCGCCGACTTTCACTTCTGTCCCTTCCAATGTGACTGGATTACCTTTAAATGTAACCGAAGCCATGAGATACCCTCCTTATTTTTACCGGGGCTTTCAATCCCCCGTTTTTCAACTGTGCTCATACCCTATCATAATGGACAACGAAAAAAATTTCCAATTTAAAACCCGCGAATCATGCGGGTTGTTAAAAATCAAGATCCTGTTTTTGCTGGTTGGCCGGCTGTTGCCCGCCATTTTGGCCGCCTGCATTTTGGCCGTTTTGTTTCAGCATGCCCTGGATTTTTTCGACAACGCCCGGCGCGACATCCATAATTTTTTCAATCAAATGTGTGTTTTGGTCCAGGTGCAGCATTTTCACGCCTTGTGCGCCAACAACCAAAAAGGCAATCGGCATAATCGAGACACCGCCGCCGCTGCCGCCCCCGAAAGGCAGCTCTGCCGGACGGGATTCACCGCTGCCGCCGGATCCGGATGGCCCGTTAAATTGGCTTCCGCCTGCCGCAAACCCAAAACCGACTTTGGATACGGTTAAAATGACGCTTCCATCCGGCGTTTCCACCGGATCCCCGATAATCGTATTTACGTCAATCATTTCTTTTAAATTTTCCATTGCGGCCGTCATCAGGCCTTCAATCGGATGTGAACCCATTGTTGTTTCCTCCTGTCATTCGTTTCTGCCGGGATTTAAGCATGCCGGCCGTTTTCTGATTCGGAAACCGGTTTAAGCGCGATTTCCGCTTTTCCTCCCCGCCAGTATTTCAACACTTTAAATGCGGCCAGTATAGCTTTCCCAATCTGGATTTTCACCATACATTTTAACTGCGTTTCAGAAACCGGATTTTGGAAAAAGGGTATAACAGAGAGGACAGGATCCGTTTTTACCCGCAGATTTGTGGTTATGAGGCTTAGTATTCCCCCTTTTACCGCCCAAATACTTCCGGCGGCAATTCCCGTCCACGCGGCGTCATGCAGCCCGATTGCTGTATGCCATTCGAATTTTCTCAACTGGACACTGCGGATGAACTTGCCTACAATCGCCTTTAAACCGATGACGCGCTCCGCAATTTGTTTCACATCTTCAATCCGCTGTTCGAGCACATCCGGCGTAATGCTCCTTTCATACTCTGCATGTTTTGTCTCTTTTTCATATACGACGCCGGGTTTTTTCCTGTCCACTTTCACTGCCGGGATTTTCACGGTATAGCGGATGATGCCCCAAACCCTGATTTGAATAAAAATTTTATCATCATCCCGGCGGTGCCCGTATTCAATGAGGACGGACAGGGAAGAGAACCAAAGAACCGCAACGATTGCGGCAATGCCGAGAACCGCGGACAGCCACCATATCATTTCCATCATCAGCCTTTTTTGCCATCATTATCGCCAACAGGGCAAAAAAATAAACCTGCCTTTAAGCAGGTTCATAATAATGATAGACCGGTTCCTGGGAACGTTCATGAATGACGACCGTATCGGCAAACAAATCGTGCACCCCTTGTTTTTTCGGCGTAAATGCAACGACAATATAGATGACCGCAATCTTGACACAAACATAACGGACGATCCATTCCCGGAATAAAACGGTGCTCCATTTCAGCGGCCCGGGATGGTTCAGCGGCACAACCCTGAGGCCAAATACCATTTTTCCAAGCGTCTGGCCGAAAAATTTCGTCATCAGGACAAAGTACCCGTAAAATACAACGGCCGATGCCACCGTAATCGGTGCATAAATTTTATCTTCTGTGAGAGACAAGCCGGAAAACCGGAAAATGGGATGGATGACCAGCCACTTTACACTTGCCACAACAAGCAGATCAAGCAAATAGGCCCAAAACCGCATCCAAAACCCGGCATAACGGGCCCCGAATAACTCCTCGCGTTTTTGTTCCGTCCCGGGATTCACCGTTTCAGGCATTTGGTTTTCGTTTGAATTCATTCAAGCTCCCCCCTTACTCAGCCCCGGAATACAGGTACATCAGGCGCGGTGCGTTCGATTGCGACAATAAACGTGCAAGCCCCGAGGCTTCTGCTTCTTTGCCGAGCATTTTTTGCGCTGAGGCGGAAAACAGCGACCCAAACCCGCCACTTGATTCATATTCCACAACCTGTGCTTTTCCGAGATGAAGATCTTTTTTCATCGCCGCAATGGTGTCATCTAGGTAACCGTATTTGTCAATCAGATGCAAATCCAGCGCCTGCTTGCCGTCGTATACACGCCCGTCCGCAATTTTGCGCACCTGTTCTTTCGGAATGTGGCGCCCTTCAGAGATGACTTTGACAAAACCGTTATACGAATTGTTCACCATTTTCTGCAGCATTTCTTTTTCGCTCTTCGTCATGTCCCGGTAAGGGCTCATAATGTCTTTATACTCCCCGCTTTTGATGACAGGAAAATCAATGCCGTATTTTTTGGCAAGCTTCCCGTAGTTCACGCTTTCCATGATGACCCCGAGCGACCCGGTCAATGTTTCCGGACTTGCAAATATTTTATCGGCCGGCGTTGAAATGTAATATGCACCGGATGCGCAAGTCGGCCCCATGGACACATAAATTTTCTTCTTCGTATCTTTTTTTATTTCCATCAGGCGGTGATGGATTTCCGCCGACTCGGCCACCCCGCCGCCCGGCGAATTTATATGTAAAATGATGCCTTTTACATCGCGGTCTTTTTTCGCCTCATCCAGTTCTTCCAAAAAACTTTGATGGTTATATTCACCGGTGTCAAGCAGGGATGGTGACGCGCCGGTATCCTGAAT
>NZ_JARTJQ010000029.1:0-62437 GCF_036225245.1 Weizmannia sp. CD-2023 | reverse complement strand
GCGGTGGGGGCGGCAGCAAAGGTGGCGGCGGTTCTTCCGGAGGCGGCGGCGCAAGCCGGGGATGGTAACGCCAAACACAGCAAAAGGTTCCCCTTTTTAAACGGCCGGGAAGCCCGCTTTAAACCGCTTGGCAAAAGCCCCGACAGCCCTTGTAAAAATAAAAACGGTAAAAGCAGCAGGATAAAGCACCCTGCTGCTTTCTTTGCGTGGCTGTTGAGATTTCGGGATGTCCAGTTCGTTCCGGCCGCAATCGAGCAGGCTGTACAGCTAATAGATCGTTGCAACCTGTTTGGATGCCCATCTGATATCAGCCGCATACTGGTTTGCGGCAGAACGGTTCTTTGCATTTGCAATACCGGCCGGGTTCCACCTCGTTTTATAAAACGTCTTCTGTCCTCTTTTCAATTAATGGTGTTCTAGCGTTTGCTTCTATTTCATCGAAAAAAAGAATAGAAATGATAGAAAAGCACTTTAATACCCGAAAAGGAGCTGAAGTGGGTGAAGAAAATCGTGTTCCTGGCTGCCACCGTGCTTCTGGCCGCAGCCATTTTGCTTACGGCCTTAAAAAAACCGGACGATCCCGATAAAAATAAAACAACAGGGGAGGATCGGCAAACCGCCGTGAAAGCACAACCGCTATCCGGCAGCGCAGAAGCAAAAGAAGGGGAAAATGCGCCGGATTTTGCACTGACAAATCTATCGGGGAAAACGATCAAACTGTCTGATTTTAAAGGGAGAACGGTAATCTTGAATTTTTGGGCTTCCTGGTGCCCGCCGTGTAAAGCGGAGATGCCGGATATGCAGCGTTTTTATGAAAAAAACCCGAATGTCGCGGTGCTTGCTGTGAATTTAACGAATACAGAAACGAACGAGAATGCGCCGCTTGACTTTGTGAAGAAAAACGGCCTCACCTTTCAAATTCTGTTTGACATGGACGGCTCCGTCGGCACCCTTTACAAAACGGTTACCATTCCGACGACCTACTTCATTAATGCAGAAGGGACCATCACCCGTAAAGTCATCGGCCCGATGGATGAGAAAACGATGGCCGGATTTGTGGCAGAGATGCAAAAAGGGGGAAAAGGGAAGCCGGAATAGAGCAAAGATTTTTTAAGAAAAAAGTGGTACAGTTACAGTAAGGGAATGTAAAAAGGAAAGGTGCTGACTATGATGATGTACGGTGGCTATGGCATGATGGGCGTATTCGGCTTAATCGGCATGATTGCCCAGCTCGTCATCTTTGTGCTCGTGATTTTTTTGATTGTAGCGGGCATCAAAAAAGTGAGCGAATTCCGGCCGCATCAAAGGGAAGACAGAAGCCTCGACATTTTGCGGGAACGGTATGCAAAAGGGGAAATCACAGAAGAAGAATTTAAAAAAATGAAGAAAGATTTAATGGATTAAGGGAGTATCCGTCTTCTTTTTTATACAAAAAAGCGGGGGCTTGTATTCCAAGCCTCCGTTTTATATTACTGGATTTGAATCCGTTTTCCGGACGGGCCTTCTTTTGTTTTCTTCGGGATATGAATTTTCAGGACGCCGTTATCAAGGGTGGCACTGATTTCGTCTTCTTTAATATTATCTACATAAAACTTCCGGACGAATTCGCCATAGCGGCGTTCCTGCCGGATGAATTTGTGTTTTTCATCTTTGCTTTCTTCCGTTTGGTCGCGTTTTGCACGGATGGTCAGCTCATTATTGTGGACATCAATGGTAATGTCCTCTTTTGAGAAGCCCGGCAGTTCGGCCTCCACAAGATAAGCATCTTCTTTTTCCGTAATGTCAGTACGGAACGAGTTTGCGTTCGCAAAAGGCGCCAACGCATTCGGATCAAACATCTCGTTGAAGGTCTTCATCATACGTTCGAAAACATCGTCGTTTCTTCTAAACGGCATTAAATCAAACATATTCAATCCCTCCTTTACACTATTATTATACCCCACTGCGAAAAAGATGAAAACAAAGATGCCAATGCACAAAAGATGTTCACAAAATCGTCAATCCATAACGATGGATTTCCGGTGTTAAAAAACATTACAATGGTACTGAACATAAAAAAGAAAAAGCAGGGGTAGGATGAACAAGACAAAATTATGGGCTTTAATTTTAATCGTGGCCATTATAGGGATTGGCGGTGTTTTCTTTTATAATGGTTATGTGAAAAACAACACAAATCATAAAGCGACACAGCATCCGGATCTGCCCATTCCGGCCGTTTTAAAAGATACGAACCCGGATCCCTACACGGCAGATTTTACTTTAACCGCACAGCAGGGGAAAAAGGCATTTATATCCGGGAAAACAGCGGCAACGTACGGGTATAACGGCGACTATTTGGGGCCGGTCATCCGGTTGAAAACGGGCGAAAAAGTAAATATCACCGTAAAAAATACATTGCCGGAAGCAACGACGGTCCATTGGCACGGCCTCCTTGTCCCCGGTTCGGCTGACGGCGGCCCGCATGCTGCCATCCAGCCGGGCAAAACATGGAAAGCAAAGTTTACGGTGAGCCAAGAGGCTGCCACGCTCTGGTACCATCCCCATCCGATGGGAAAAACGGGCGAACAGGTATACAAAGGTCTGGCCGGTCTCATTTATGTCGATGACAAACATGCGGAAAGCCTCGATATTCCGAAAGACTACGGCAAAAATGATTTTCCACTTGTGCTGCAGGACCGCCGCTTTAACAAAAACGGCCAGCTCGTGTACAAATTAAATATGACTGATGAAATGTACGGCTTCCAGGGCACAACCGAACTGGTAAACGGCGCGGTTAAGCCGCAGTTAACGGTCAGGCGCGGCCTCGTCCGTTTCCGGATTTTAAACGGGGCAAACGGCAGGACGTACAATCTTCATCTGAGCGGCAACAAGACATTTGCGCAAATTGCATCCGACGGGGGATTCCTCAAGACGCCTGTGCAAATGAAAAAACTAACGCTTTCCCCCGGGGAACGTGCGGAAATTCTGGTTGATTTTTCAAAGATGAAAAACGGCAGTACGCTCCGGCTCCAAAACGGGAAAGAAACGCTCATGTATTTTAAAGCAAAAGGAAAGGCTAAAAAGACGTACAAAGTTCCGCAAAACCTGGCTGTGATTGAAAAAATACCGGTGCAGGAAGCGGTGAAAACGCGGAAATTTGTCATGTCCGGAATGGGCCCAAACGTCCGCATTAACGGCAAGCAAATGAAAATGGACCGGATCGATGAGACCGTTCACTTAAACACGGTTGAAATATGGGAGATCCAGAATCAATCGACTTCCATGGGCACGAAAAAAATGGTGCATCCGTTCCATATTCACGGTGTCCAGTTTCAAATTTTGAGCATCAACGGCAAAACGCCGCCTGCCAATGAACAGGGCTGGAAAGATACCGTGCTTGTCAATCCGGGCGATACCGTGAAAGTCATCATGCGGTTTCCGTTTAAAGGGATTTACATGTACCACTGCCATATCCTCGAACATGAAGACTTGGGCATGATGGGGCAGTATGAAGTGAAATAACCGAAAAAGGGCGGGGAATGTGTCCCTCTCTTTTTTGATATGATGAGAAGACGCAGGAAAACTGCACAAACAGGTTGGAAAAACGTAAGAAAGAAAGGCGGACAAGCGATATTCGATTATTTGATTAGGAATCCGCATCTCTGCAAGAAACATATATGCTGGAGCGCCTGTACAGTGGGAAAACCCGTGGATGCTTTCTGTGCGGGTTTGATTTTTATTGAAAACAGCATTCCTGCCTTTTACATCTCCCCATCTCGCTCGAACAGGTTACTCGTTTTCCTGTCCTGCCAAGTGAAGGGCGAGGGAAAACAATGCAATGCCGTCCGCTTTTTTCGGGTCAATGCCGGTTACATCGCGGATCTGTTTCAGCCTGTAATGGAGCGTATTGATATGCACATGCAGGGCAGCGGCCGTTTTTTTCAGGGACAGGTCATGAGCGAGAAAGGCCTGCAATGTTTCAAGCAGGCAAGCATGGCTATACAGTTTTCCGATCGTTCTTTGTACAAACGCATTCCGTGTATCGTCCTGCACTTCCTGGACCAAAAGATCAAGCAGCAAGTCTTCGTAAAAGACGATGCTGCCCGTTTTCTCAGCGGATGCCAAGGCTTTTTGCGCTTCTTTAAATGATTGGCGGATGACTGACGTGCCGGCTGTTTTCCCGGCACCAACCGCACACGGGGTGCCGTATTTCCGCACAAATTCATGCTGGACGGCTTCGAAACGGCTCCGGAGACCGCAGCCGCTAAACGGTGTTTCTGCACTAATCAGCAGCAGAAAAAGCCCGGGTCCCCAGCGGACAATCACATCCCGGTTGTTTTCAAATTCGGACTGGAGCAAGCGAAAAGCATCTGTTTCCACCGCTTGCGGGATTTCCGCTTTTAATAAGCAGCAAATATGCGGATTCTGCACTGGAATCCCGAGCATCATTCCGCGTTCGGCAAAATGCTGGTCATAGGCTTCAAGATTCACCCATTCGTAAAAGTAAGCCTCAAGCCCCCTTGTTTTCGACTGAATTTGTTCTGTCCGGACGGTTTCCTGGATGATAAGTTCCGTCAGTCGCCGGATCAATTCCGCATAATGTTCGACTTTTTCCGGGTTTCCCGTCACCCCGATCACTCCGATGGTCCGGCCTTCAAACCGGATCGGCATGTTGATCCCCGTCCGCACGCCTTTCATCTGCGCCACCATTTTTTCATCAATGTACAGCTTCCGGCTCGTTTGAAAAACTTTGCGCGCCCCCCTATGGACATGCCCGATCCGTTCTTTTTGCGTCGAGGCAATGATCACCCCGCTTTCATCTACAACGATGATATCCTCATCCATGACCGACTGCACTTCGTTTACGATATTTTCAGCAAGTTTTGGGTATAAAAGCATTTTGACCCACCTTTGTATAAAAATCTAAAAAACAAGCAAAAGAAACCGGTAAACTTTGTATCTTTCTCTATATCATTCTCCATGATTTAGATTTATCATAAAAAGAAACAGAAAACAATCTATTGACGGTATCAATGATCAAAAAGAACGGGGGAATGTTTCATGATCGAAACCGGGGCCAAAGAAAAACTGATTCAAGTCGTCGGCCGGGAAAATTACGACGACACGCAGGCGGGCCGGCTTGTATATTCATATGACGCCAGCCCGCAATTCCAGGTGATGCCGGATGCGGTTGTCGCGCCGCGCAATAAAGCAGAAGTGCAGGCGGTTGTGAAGCTTTGCAATGAATACCGGATTCCGGTCGTCCCGCGCGGATCCGGCTCCAACCTTTGCGCCGGCACATGCCCGGTGGAAGGGGGGATTGTGCTCCTTTTCAAGCATATGAACCGCATCCTCGAGATTGACGAAGAGAATCTGACGGTGACGGTTGAGCCCGGTGTGATCACGCTCGATATGATCAAAGCGGTGGAAGCAAAGGGGCTGTTTTACCCGCCGGACCCGAGTTCGATGAAGATTTCGACCATTGGTGGCAATATCAACGAAAATTCCGGTGGGTTGCGCGGATTGAAATACGGGGTGACCCGCGATTATGTGCTGGCGCTTGAAGCCGTGCTTGCAAATGGCGAGGTCATCCGCACCGGCGGAAAACTGGCAAAAGATGTAGCCGGCTACGATTTGACGCGGCTTTTGGTCGGTTCGGAAGGGACGCTCGCTGTCATTACGGAAGCGACATTGAAACTTGTGCCGATGCCGGAAGCGAAAAAGACGATGCTTGCGCTTTACCAGGATATTGAAGCGTGCGCACAAACGGTCTCCGATATTATTGCGAACCGGATCATCCCGGCAACGCTTGAATTTTTGGACCAGCCGACACTGCAGGCAGTCGAAGCTTTTGCGCATATCGGGCTGCCGACTAATGTCAAGGCAGTGCTTTTGATCGAGCAGGACGGCCCGCAGGAAGTGGTGGAACGCGACATTGAAAAGATTGCGGACATTTGCCGCAAGCAGCATGCAGTCGATGTAAAGGTGGCAGCTTCCCCGGAGCATGCGGAAGCGCTCATGACGGCAAGACGGAGCGCATTAAGCGCACTCGCCCGTCTGAAGCCGACAACAATTTTGGAAGATGCGACCGTGCCGCGTTCTGAAGTCGCAAAGATGGTAGTGGCGATCAATGAAATCGCTGAAAAATACGGGCTTCATATCGGAACATTCGGCCATGCGGGGGACGGGAATCTGCACCCGACCTGTCTTGCTGATATCCGCGATCAGGACGAAATGGAGCGGGTTGAAAAAGCGTTTGCGGAAATTTTTCAAAAAGCGATTGAACTGGGCGGCACGATTACCGGCGAACATGGCGTCGGGATGGCTAAAGCGCCGTACCTTGAATGGAAACTCGGGAAACCGGGCATTAGCGTCATGAATGCGATCAAAAATGCGCTGGACCCGAACCATATTTTAAATCCCGGCAAAGTCTTTGCCAAAGAAACGGATCGAGTGGTGATGGAAAAATGATAACACAAGAACAGCAAAAAGAAATCCAGCAGAAATTCAGGGATAGAATGGACGAAGACCAGCTTTTAAACTGCATGCGCTGCGGCTTTTGCTTACCGTCTTGCCCGACCTATATTGAATCGGGGTTCAAAGAATCGCACTCGCCGCGCGGCCGGATTGCATTGATGAAAGCCGTTGTGGACGGCGTTATCGAACCGGATGAAGATGTGGAGCGCTCTTTGGACCTGTGCCTCGGTTGCCGGGCTTGCGAAGCGGTATGCCCGCCCGGCGTCCAATACGGGCATCTTTTGGAAGAAGCGCGCGATATTATTCAGCAATCGAAGAAAAAGAAGCAGTCTCTGCCGGTAAAAGTGATCCGAAAAGCGGTCTTTGAAGAATTGTTTCCGCACCAGAACCGGATGCGTGCTTTAACAGGCCTGATCGGCTTTTACCAGCGAAGCGGCTTGCAAAAAGCGGCGCATGCGACAGGCGCTTTAAAACTTTTGCCAAAAAATCTATCGTCTATGGAAAAAGTGCTGCCAAACATCCCAAAATGGAAGGAAATGAAACAGCGCCCGGAACATCTGATGCCAAAAGCAGAAGTAAAAAAACGCGTTGCCTTTTTTACCGGCTGCCTGATGGATACGATGTTCATGGAGACCAATGATGCGACAATGAAACTATTGCAGCTTGCCGGCTGTGAGGTTGTCATTCCGCAGGACCAGGTATGCTGCGGGGCGCTGCACGGCCACGGCGGCGAAAAAGAGATGGCAAAAGACCTTGCCCGCCGCAATATCAAGGCTTTTGAAGATTTGCACGCCGATTATATTATTACGAATGCCGGTGGTTGCGGCGCCTATTTAATCGATTATGGCCATTTGTTAAAAGACGATCCGGAATGGGCGGAACGGGCCGCGGCATTTTCAAGCAAAATAAAAGATATCTCTGCTATCCTCGTAGAACTGGGCTTCCATAAACGGAAACTCAGCCTCCCGGAACAAGTGGTGACGTACCAGGATTCATGCCATTTGCGCAATGTGATGAAGACCTCTTCTGCCCCGCGCCTGCTCCTTGACGCGATCGAAAATGTGGAATTCCGGGAAATGAAGGAAGCGGACCATTGCTGCGGGTCGGCCGGCATTTACAATATTGTCGAGTCGGAGATGTCCATGCAAATTTTGGATCATAAAATGGAAAACGCAAAAGCAACACATGCCACAACCATTGTGACCGCCAATCCGGGCTGCCTGCTGCAAATGAAACTCGGGATCGAACGGGCTGGTTTAAGCGGAAAAGTCCGCGCTGTCCATATCGCCGACTTGCTGATCGAAGCGATTGGGGAAAAAGTGCCGGTATAAAGCGCAAAGTTTTTTAGCGGACCGGGCATAGCGACCTTGCGATTTACCCATGGAGTCGAACCGAACTGTTAGAAAGCAATCAAAACCGCTGAGCGTACCCTGCCCGGCGGTTTTTCCTGTTTTTCCGGCTTTCGGGGAACTGGGTATTGCTATCAGTTGAATCTTTTGCAAAAATTGTTATGATAAAAGAAACTTGAATGAAGCATATTCGGGACAATATACGCATAAACGGGCGGATAAGCTTGCATCTTGTGGACAGAACGGTAAAATGAATGGAGTGTCACGGATTGATCTTGAAAAATTTTTTGCCGGATCGGCAAGTGAAATCGGTGTTGTCAATCAGGCCGGAAGAATTAAAAAAGCATGGCATTAGAGCCATCATCACCGATTTGGACAATACATTGGTCGAATGGGACAGGCCGAGTGCGCCGCCAAAACTGGTCCAATGGTTCCAAGACATGCAGGAACATCATATCAAAATCACGATTGTTTCCAATAATAATGAAATGAGGGTCAAAACATTCGCGGACCCGCTTGGCATCCCGTTTCTTTTCAGAGCGAGAAAACCGCTTGGCAAAGCGTTTCGTAAGGCGCTTGCCATCATGAACGTGAAAAAGGAAGAAACTGTCGTGATCGGCGACCAGCTTTTGACCGATGTGCTCGGTGGCAATAGAAGCGGTTTTTATACGATTCTCGTCGTTCCGGTTGCGCAATCAGACGGATTTGCGACAAAACTCAACCGGATGATTGAACGCCGGATTATGGGTTGGTTCAGGAAAAAAGGTTATTTGACTTGGGAGGATTGAATTTGGAAAAACAAGCTGTCCATTGTATCGGCTGCGGGGCACTCATCCAGACGGAAGATCCGGATGAGGCAGGTTACGCGCCAAAATCTGCGCTGGAAAAAGAGCAGGTCATTTGCCAGCGCTGTTTCAGATTGAAACATTACAATGAAGTGCAGGACGTGCCGCTTACAGACGATGATTTTTTAAAAATTTTAAACCGGCTCGGGCAAGTGGATGCGCTTGTTGTAAAAATTGTCGATATTTTTGATTTCAACGGGTCCTGGCTGCCGGGATTTCACCGTTTCGCGGGCAAAAACCCGGTTCTTTTAATCGGCAATAAAGAGGATCTCCTGCCAAAATCGGTGAAAAGAGCGAAAATGGCCAACTGGATGAAGCAGCAGGCGAAAGAACTCGGGCTCCGTCCGGTTGATGTGCTGCTTGTGAGCGCAGCAAAGGGGCACGGCATGGATGAAGCGATGGTTGCCATCGAACAGTACCGGAACGGGAAAGATGTGTATGTTGCCGGCTGTACGAATGTTGGGAAATCCACTTTTATCAATCGCATTATACGGCAGGCAACAGGGGAAAAAGATGTCATCACTACATCTTATTTTCCGGGGACGACGCTGGATATGATCGGCATCCCGCTTGATGACGGGACCTCTCTTTATGACACGCCGGGGATCATCAACCACCACCAGATGGCGCATTTCGTCGGGAAGAACGAATTAAAGGTGATTACGCCGAAAAAAGAAATCAAGCCGACCGTATTCCAGCTGAACGAGCAGCAGACGCTGTTTTTCGGCGGTCTTGCACGGCTTGATTATATAAAGGGCGGCAGACGTTCATTTGTCTGCTATGTTTCAAATGCTTTAAAGATTCACCGTACAAAACTTGAAAATGCGGATGATTTGTATGCGCGCCAGCTCGGGGAACTGCTCCAGCCGCCGGGAAAAGCGGAAGCCGCGGATTTCCCGGCGCTCGTTCGCCATGAATTTTCCATTAAAGAAGGAAAGACGGATATTGTTTTTTCCGGGCTTGGCTGGGTGACGGTCAACGAACCGGGCGCCGTTGTCGCGGCCTATGTGCCAAAGGGTGTTCAGGTCATGCTGCGCCAGTCGTTGATCTGAAAAAGGTTCTGTTTTTAACGGGGAGTGAGAAATGTGCGCGATTTATATGGGGTGATCGGTGACCCGATTGCCCATTCGCTGTCGCCTGCGATGCACAATGAAGTATTCCGGGCACTCGGGATTGATGCAGACTATCATGCTTTCCATGTCACGCCGGAAAATCTGGAAGCCGCCGTAAACGGCATGAAAGCAATCGGCGTGGCCGGATTTAATGTGACCATTCCGCATAAGCAGGCGATCATGCCCTATTTGGATGAGATTGACTTGCTTGCGGAAACGATCGGTGCGGTGAATACCGTTGTCCGCACTCCACACGGATGGGCCGGGTATAATACAGACGGCCCGGGGTTTATGCAGGCGCTGAAAGAAGAAAGCGGTCGGGTGATTTCCGGGGAAAAAGTGCTTGTCATCGGCGCGGGCGGTGCGGCAAGAGCGATTTATTATACGCTATGCCGGGAAGGGGCAGTAACCGTTGATCTGTGCAACCGCACGGTAAAAAAAGCGGAAGAAATGCGGGACGAAAGCCCTTTTCCGTGCCCGTCAAAGGTGCTTACGCTTAAAGAAGCGGAAGAACAGCTGGGAGAATATACGCTGATTGTGCAGACGACATCGATCGGCATGCATCCAAATACAGACGCACAGCCGCTTTCCGTCCGCAATTTAAATCCAGATGCGTTTGTATCTGATATTATATACAATCCGTTTGAAACGAAATTTTTAAACGAAGCAAAAAAACGCGGCGCCCGGGTGCAAAACGGCCTCGGCATGTTTATTTACCAGGGGGCTATTGCGTTTGAAAAATGGACCGGTGTGAAGCCGGATACCAGGAAAATGAAAAACGTCGTTGAAAGCATTCTAGGAGGAAACTCATGTTAACAGGTAAACAAAAACGTTTTTTGCGGGCAAAAGCCCACCATTTGAGCCCGATTTTTCAGGTCGGAAAAGGCGGGGTCAATGAAAATATGGTCAAACAGGTGCAGGAGGCGCTTGAAGCGCGGGAACTGATCAAAATCAGCGTCCTGCAAAACTGCGATGAAGATAAAGATACTGTTGCCGCAGCGCTTGCAGAAGGGGCGCGTGCGGAACTCGTGCAAATCATCGGCAATACGATTGTCCTTTATAAAGAATCGAAAAACCATAAAGAGATTGTTTTGCCTTAAGGGTGGGCGGCATGAAAAGAGTGGGTATTTTAGGGGGGACGTTCGACCCTCCGCATATTGGTCATTTGATTATCGCGAACGAAATTTTGCAGGATCTGAAACTTGACGAAGTCCGTTTTATGCCAAACCAGGACCCGCCCCATAAAGAAAAAACGGCCGGCATCACTGGCCATGACCGAATCAAAATGCTCACGCTTGCCATTTCGGGGCAGCCGGCATTTTCGATTGAGGGAATAGAGATGGAGAGGCCCGGCCGCTCCTACACCTATGACACAATGGTGCTGCTTAAAAAGCGGGAACCTGATACGGACTTTTATTTTATCATTGGCGCGGATATGATCGAATACTTGCCGAAATGGCGGAATATCGACCAACTCGTTCGGCTCGTCCGCTTTGTCGGCGTCAACCGGCCGGCATATTCGCACCAGACCAAGTATCCTGTCCAATTTGTTGAAATTCCGGAAATTCATATTTCCTCGTCACTGATCCGTGAACGTCTGCAAAAAAATCGGTCGGTAAAATATTTAATTCCGGATGCAGTGTGGGAATATATAAAGGAGCATCATTTATATGGAACGTGAGAAAGCATTGGAACTTGTCAAAGCACAGCTGACGGAGCGCCGTTACATCCATACGCTCGGTGTTGCTGAAAGCGCCGTCCGGCTGGCGAAAAAATATCATGCTGATCAGAAAAAAGCCGAACTTGCGGCGATTTTTCATGATTATGCAAAATTCCGCCCGAAAGAGGAAATGAAACAAATCATCCTCGACCAGAAAATGGACGAACGGCTGCTTTCTTTTCATCATGAATTATGGCATGCCCCTGTTGGCGCTTATTTGGTGGAAAAAGAAGCCGGCGTCACGGACCGGGAAGTGCTCGATGCCATCAAGTACCATACATCAGGCAGGGCTGGAATGGCGTTGCTTGAAAAAATTGTATATCTGGCTGATTATATTGAACCCGGCCGGAATTTTCCGGGTGTCGAAGAAGCAAGGCGGCTTGCGGCCAAAGATCTCGATGAAGCAGTATTGTATGCAGCCGGGCATACCATTACATTTTTAATTGGCCGGAATCAGCCCGTTTTTCCGGATACGATTGCGTTATACAATGATTTAGTGATGAAGAAAGAAGGGGAGTAAATGGACAATCAGACGTTATTAAAAACAGTCGTAAAAGCTTGCGATGATAAACGTGCGGAAGACATCGTCGTCCTCGATATGCGCGGGATTTCATTGATTGCGGATTATTTCCTGATCTGCAATGGGAATTCCGATAAACAAATTCAGGCGATCGCCCGTGAAGTGAAAGAAAAAGCGGAAGAAGCAGGAACTGCGGTCAGGCGCATGGAAGGGTTTGAAGAGGGAAAATGGGTGCTGATTGACCTTGGGGATATTGTCGCCCATATTTTTAACCGTGATGAACGGAATTACTATAATTTGGAAAGGCTTTGGGGAGACGCACCGACTGTTAGTGCGGAGAGCGTCTTGCAATGAGCTACGAAAATTTCGCCTACGTATATGATGCGTTGATGGAAGATGCCCCCTATCCGCAATGGCTGCAGTGGGTGAAGCAGCAAAGGGAGCGGCATGGTGTCAAAGGAAGGCGCATGCTCGATCTTGCCTGCGGTACCGGTGAACTGTCACTGCTGCTTGCACGGGAAGGTTTTGAAGTAACGGGCGTTGATTTATCGGAAGACATGCTTACAGTCGCGAGCGGAAAAGCACTGGCTGAAGGGGCACACCTCACTTTCCTGCAGCAGGATATGCGCGCGCTTTGCGGCCTGCATGATTTTGATATGGTCACGATTTTTTGTGATTCTCTGAACTATTTGGAAACGGAAACAGAGGTCAAAGAAACGTTCCGGCATGTGCATGCAGCCCTGAAGGCCGGGGGAATGTTTTTGTTTGACGTGCATTCCGTTTATAAAACAGATGTGTTATTCCCTCATCACACTTTTGCCGATAACGGGGATGAGGTTTCCTATATCTGGAACTGCTTTCCGGGTGAGCGCCCGCATGCCGTTGAACATGATCTCAGTTTTTTCGTATATGATGAGAAATCCGGCTTGTATGAACGTTTTGATGAATTACATAAACAGCGGACGTTTCCGGTTGCTGATTATGAAAACTGGCTTACGGAATCGGGCTTCCATGTTATGCCGCCCGCTGCTGATTTTACAGAAGAAGCGCCCGGCCCAAAAAGTGAAAGGATATTTTTTACGTGCATCAAACGATAAAAGCATTCTGCCTACGCAGAATGCTTTTTTTGAAAAAAATTTAAAAAAGAAGCAGGAATAAACAGAAAGATGTCGAAATATCATGGTGTGCCGAATTGCCCGGCCACCGCGTCCGTATCCTCCTTAAATTTCTCATGCGTCGCTTCAAACAGTTTTTCGAATAAGCCATCCGTCCCTTTTTCAAGCACCTTTAATCCTTCGCCGGTGATACCGCCTTTTACCGTCACTTTTTCCTGCAGGGCAGGTAGCGTATAAATTTGCTGCTTCAGCAGTTCCCCCAGGCCGATCAACATCTCAGCCGTTAATATGCAAGCGGTGTCGCTGTCAATCTTTGTTTTGTTGACGGCTCCTTCTATCATTTTTTGTGCCAAAAAACTGAAAAAAGCAGGACCGCAGCTGACCAAATCCGATGCCACTCTCGTGATTTGCTGGTCAACTTCAACCGGGGTGGATATTTTGGAGAACAATGTTTTTAATTTTCCCTGCCACTCGCTTGTGCACTGGCTGCCAAATGTCAGCAACACCGCACCGGCAGCTGCCCTGTTTGTAATGCTCGGGATGGCTCTTGCGCACGAGCAGGGAACCATTGTGGCGAGCTGCCCGACTGTAACCGGGCTTGTAATGCTGACAAGGCACTGATCATTCCGGAAGGCGCCCCCAGCCTTCTCTAGAATGCCGTGCATCTCAAGCGGTTTTACACACAGCAAAATTAAGTCGCTCTCCAAAATAGTATTTTCTATATTTTTAACCTGCATCCCGGGATACTTGTTTGCAAGTTTTGCGGCTTTTTCAGGTGTGCGATTTGTGATCCGGAATTGTGCAGGCGTAACGGCTTTTGTTTCTATCAAAGCTTCAATTAACATGCTACCCATATTTCCCGTTCCGATCACGCCAATGTTCATGCTGGCTTCCCCTCCTCAAGCCGCCGATCTTTCAGCGCCCGGTACAATATATGTACAAATTCAGGCGATTATGTATCCAAAAACAAAATGGAAAAAAAGAGGTGAACGTCTTTGAAAACGTTGTTTCTCAAATACCGCTGGCATGCAGCTGCGGCTGTGGCAGCCATTACGATTGCAATCTTTTACTATTTTAGCCAAAATGGAGGTATGGACACTGCTTCCGGGGCTTACCAGCAACCCGAAACGGCCGTGCAGTCCGGACAGCCTGCGGAGGGCGGGACAGATGTGCAAAATCAAAACGGGACCCAAAATACCGCACAAACGCAAGCCCCGGCCCAAACGCAGAACGCTGCCGAAGTTTACGTGGATGTAAAAGGCGCGGTGAAGCATCCCGGCATCTACAAAGCAGAAGCGGATGACCGGGTCTATGACCTCATTCAGGAAGCAGGGGGCTTTAATGAAAACGCCGACCGGAATCAGGTCAATCTCGCGCAGAAAGTAAAAGATGAAATGGTGATTGAGGTGCCGAAAAAAGGCGAAAAAGCGGCTTCTGCCCAAACTGCCACGGCGGCTGCCGGAATTTCTGCGCCCGCTTCCTCTTCTTCCGGGACGGCGGCAAGCGGTGAAGCGGCCGCACAGGTCAATATCAATACGGCCGACCAGACCCAGCTTGAAACGCTTCCGGGCATCGGGCCGTCAAAAGCTGCGGCCATTATCGAATACCGGGAGAAAAACGGCCCTTTTCAAAAACCGGAAGATTTGAAAAATGTGTCGGGGATTGGGGACCAGACTTTTGCGAAAATCGAAAATTCCATCACTTTACAGTAATCACATGAGCAGAAAGGAAGAGAAAAATGGACCGGATTTCCTGGAACCAGTATTTTTTGGCGCAAAGCCATTTATTATCCTGGCGGAGCACTTGTTCAAGGCTTGCGGTTGGGGCGACGATCGTCAGGGATAAAAGAATTATCGCAGGCGGCTACAACGGATCGATCGCGGGGGACGAACACTGCATTGACAAAGGCTGCTACGTGATTGATGGACATTGCGTGCGGACCATCCACGCGGAGATGAATGCGATTTTGCAATGTGCAAAGTTCGGGGTGGCAACAAACGGCGCGGATCTTTATGTGACTCATTACCCGTGCCTGCACTGTACGAAAGCAATTATTCAGGCAGGGATTCAAAACGTGTACTATGCCCAAGATTACCGGGTACATCCGTATGCAAAGGAGCTTTTTGAAAAAGCGGGGGTGCATGTCGAACATGTCCCGTTCCATCCGGAAACGCTCGATATCCGGGCGAAAGAAAAAGCCAAACTGGTGGAGAAATTATTCATGATTGCAAAGGACCACGGGGCGGAAGCGGCAGAACTGGAGGAATTGCAGCAAATGGCGGCGGCATTATTTGCAGGCACTTATCAAGAAATGGAAACGGGATCCGTTCCGAAAGCGTAACACGGTGATGGTGTGAAAGGCAACTGGCTGTTCGCCGCGCTCGCCACGTTAAGCGGCATCCTGATTGGCCTTCACGCGCCGCTGCTTCTGGTTCTTTCGGCCCATTTGGTTTGGATCCGGATTTTCCTGGCCCGAAACCGGCCTTTGCTCCTTTTGTCCGCTGTTTTTTACGGGTTGGGGTTTTTGAGCGGTACCTTTCAGACAGTTGCGTATGATACAAAGTTTCATGCCGGCAGTGCCCGGACGCCCGTCCGCTTCAGCGATTATCCGCGTATCGACGGGAACGCGATCAAGGGAAAGGCGGAAACCGGGAAAGAAACGTTTATGTTAACGTATTACGCTGGGAACGAAGCAGAACTGGAATCTTTGAAACAAATCTTATCCCCCGGAACGGTTTGCATGGCTCAAGGGGAACTGGAAGCCCCTGAGCCAAACCGCAACCCGTCTACATTTAACTACCGCACCTATTTGGCTCATCAGCATATCCGCTGGATTTTAAAAGCGGACCGGCTTTCCGCGTGCAACAGCCCGCCCCAGCATCTGCTCGGTTTCTTGAAAAAAATCCGCCACCACTTCCTGCTTCAAATTCAAAAAACATTTCCGGAAAAATCCGTACCGTATGCAGAAGCGCTTTTGTTTGGCGAGCAAACAGACTTTGATGACGATGTTTACCAGCTGTACCAGCGGCTTGGCGTCGTCCATCTGCTTGCCATTTCCGGGCTTCACGTGCAGCTCGTTGCCGGGTTTTGCTACTATTTGTTCATCCGGCTCGGGATGACAAGGGAACGTGCCGCCGTTTGTTTACTGGGGGTGATGCCGGTTTATGCGGTATTATGCGGCATGAACCCGCCAGTTGTCCGGTCGGCGGCGATGACGATGCTGCTTGTGCTGGCTGGGCAAAAAAAACTGCCAATCGGGCCGCTCGATGCTTTGTCCATCTGTTTCATTTTGTATGGGTTAAAAAATGCAAATATTGTGTATAATATCGGATTCCAGCTCTCTTTTGCCGTTTGCGCCGCACTGCTTCTTTCAGGGCCTCTTTTAGAGCGGTTCCGGGGCCCGTTGCAAAAAGGGCTCGCAATCTCGTTCATTTCCCAGCTTGCGGCCCTCCCCATCCTTTCTTATTCATTTTACGCGTTTTCTATTGCGGGGCTTGTTGCCAATCTTTTTTATGTGCCGCTTTATACGTATGTTTTGCTCCCGCTTGCTGCGCTTGCCTTTGTTTCAGAATGGGCGCCGCCGCTGTTTTCCATCTTTGCCACGTGTTTTGACGGGCTTGTAACGCTGTCGGAAAAAACGGGGGAAGCGTTCGACGGCCGCTGGTCCACGCTCGTTACCGGGAGGCCGCCATACTGGGGATTGATCCTGATGACAGGTGCGGGATTTTATGGTTTGGTGGCGATGGAAAACGGCAAGAAAACGATCCGGGCTGTCCTGCCACTTTTTTCTGTGCTTTTGCTCCTCCTTGCGGCAAACAGATATCCGCTTTTCGGTAAAATCACCTTTATTGACGTCGGGCAGGGGGATAGTATTTTAATCCGGCTGCCGCTTTCAAGGGGGACGTATTTGATTGACACAGGAGGGACCGTCCAGTTTCCGAAACCGGCATGGAAAAAAAGGGAGCATCCGTTTGAAACCGGCAAAGATATTGTGGTGCCATTTCTAAAAAGCCAGGGGATTACAACGATTGATAAGCTGATTTTAACGCACAGCGACGAGGACCATATTGGCGGCGCAACGGCGGTGATCACGTCTCTCCGCGTCAAAGAAATCGATATCTCGCCTCATTCATGGGAAAAACCGCTGATGCAGAAGGTGCTCGCTTGTGCCCGACAGAAAAAAATCCCGGTATATGAAATGAAAAGTGGGAACGGATGGCAAAACAAATCGGGCGTATTTCAATATCTTTCGCCGTTTGACGAAACGTATGAGGGGAATAATGACTCGCTTGTCCTTTATGCGAAAACAGGGGGAAAGACGTGGCTGTTTACCGGAGACCTTGAGCAGGAAGGAGAAGAAAAACTCGTGGCGGCTTATCCGGATATCCACATTGACGTACTAAAAGCCGGGCATCACGGCAGCAAAACTTCGACAAGCGAAACGCTCATCCAAAAGTATCATCCGCGGATCGCCGTCATTTCTGTCGGAAAGCATAACCGTTTCGGGCATCCATCTCCGGAAGTGGTCAAACGGCTCAGCGAAAACGGGGTATTCATATTCCGGACGGATGAGGACGGGGCGGTGCAATACCGCTTTTTCAAAGAAAAGGGAACCTTTTCTACCGTCCTCCCATAATATACATTAATTAAGGAACCGTCCGGAATGGCTCCGGCACTGCCCGGAGCGGGGCTATCTGCCAATGATGTCTGCTGCGGTGGCAATGATAAATATCAGCGCAAAAAACAAAAAAGAGATCAGAAAACCTGCTCCGGCATCGGCAACATCGTTCGTTTTTGACTGGACATCCTGCTCGAATTCATTCATCCAAATCCCTCCCTGTTTTTTGATTATATGATAATTTCAGAACGATTTCCACCGTTTTGGATGGAGTTGTCATTCATAGATATCCGGCTGCGTGTGACAATAAGGGTACGGGTCCACCGTTAACGGAAAAGCTTCCCGGGACTGTTCCGTTAACGTTTATATAGATAAAGGGGATTTTACGGATCCCCTTTTCCATTTGTTTTCTACTTGCAACCATGCGCCCGTTCTCTTAACATAGGGAGTAAGAAAGGTTTGGGAGCGGAACAGAATGGATGAATTATGGAAAAAGATTGAACGCGGGCAATTTTCCCCGCTTTATTTATTGTACGGCGCAGAAGATTATTTCATTCAAAAAACGAAACAAAAGTTGCTGGATCATGCGCTCACTCCGGAAGAGGCAGATTTTAATTATGCTTCGTATGACCTGGAGGAAGTGCCGGTCGAGACAGCGGTCGAAGATGCGGAGACATTCCCTTTTATGGGGGAGAGGCGGCTCGTGATTGCGCACCATCCGTTTTTTTTGACTGCTGAAAAGCAAAAACAGAAAGTGGAACACCAGCTGGACAAGCTGGAAGCATACGTGAAATCTCCCGCCCCTTACACGGTTTTTGTGCTGGTTGCGCCTTATGAAAAACTGGATGAACGGAAAAAACTGGTGAAATTGATCAAAAAGCAGGCCGCAACTTTCCAGGCAAAAAAATTAAATGAAAGGGAGCTTGAAGGGTGGCTTGTTTCCCGCGCCGCTGAAGAAGGCTGCCGGATTGACAGGAAGGCTGCGGAACACTTGATTTCGCTTGCCGGAACCAATATGATTGCGCTCGATCATGAAATAAACAAGCTGGCCCTGTATGCCGGAAGCGGTAATGAAATTACAGATGGAATGGTGGAATTGCTGACGGCACGGTCGCTTGAGCAAAATGTATTTGAACTTGTCGAAAAAGTGGTTCACCGCCGCATTGATGAGGCGCTCCGGATCTATTATGACCTTTTAAAGCTCAATGAAGAGCCGATTAAAATATTGGCGCTCCTTGCCGGCCAGTTCCGGCTCATCTACCAGACGAAAGAGTTGGCAAGGCGCGGCTACGGCCAGCAGCAAATCGCGTCTTATTTAAAAGTGCATCCATACAGAGTAAAACTGGCGGCGGGGCAGGCGGGGCTTTTTTCCGCGGATGAACTGAACCGGATCATGGCGCTGCTTGCCGATAGCGACTACCAGATGAAATCGGGCGGGCTGAAAAAAGAAATGATCATTGAAATGTTTTTGTTTCAACTGCATGAAATGAAGGCAAAATAAAAAAGACGCGGATTGCGCGTCTTTTTTATTTTGGTGCGTTACGCCTGTTCGGATAATTTTTTCATCAGGCGTGATTTTTGGCGGCTTGCCGCATTTTTATGGATAAGGCCTTTAGATGCAGCTTTATCAAGGCGTTTCACCGCATCGACTAAAAGTGCTTTTGCGTTTTCGTCGTTGTTTTCAACCGCCGCTTCAAACTTTTTCACTGCCGTACGCATGGCGGATTTTGCCGCTGTATTTTGAGCATAGTTTTTTTCGTTCACTTTTACGCGTTTAATCGCAGATTTAATGTTTGGCACCCGTTTCACCTCCTACGAGCAAACTTAGTTTGGCTCGTCCACTTTCACTTTAGAACAAATGATATTGTAACAAATGGAAGACAAGATTGCAATACATACAGCCGGAATTTGCACAAAACGAATGGTCTGGCTGGAATGGGGAAAAACAAGGATAAAGGAAACGGCCAAAAGGAGGAAGAAGAACAAATGGATCTCAGTGTTTATTCCGTCCGCACAGATTTAGCGATTGAAGCGCGTGATCTTGCAGTGGAAGAGAAAGTGAAGAACCGGGAAAGCGAAGAACTGGAAGGCGTAACGGTGGAAGAACGGACCGTAAACGATATAAAGGTGACGACGGTTCAAATTTCCAAAAAAGGGGAAAAAGTCATCGGAAAAAAGGCCGGGAATTATTTGACGATTGAAATGCAGGGCATCCGCAGCGGGGATATGGACATCCAGCAAAAGGTGGAAGAATTGTTTGCACTTGAGTTTAATCAATATTTGAAACATTTAAATATTGGTCCGGAGGCGAGCTGCCTTGTTGTCGGGCTCGGCAACTGGAATGTGACGCCTGATGCGCTCGGCCCGCTTGTTTGCGAAAAAGTGCTCGTCACCCGCCATCTGTTTAAAATCGAGCCGGAAAATGTTGAATCGCGCTACAGGCCGGTGAGTGCGCTTGCCCCGGGGGTTATGGGGCTGACCGGAATCGAAACGAGCGATATTATATTCGGCGTCAGTGAAAAATCGAAACCGGATTTTATTATTGTCGTCGATGCACTCGCATCCCGTTCGCTGGAAAGGGTGAATGCCACGATCCAGATCTCGGATACAGGCATTCAACCGGGATCCGGTGTCGGCAACAAGCGGAAAGAATTGTCGAAAGAAACGCTCGGTGTGCCGGTAATTGCGATCGGCGTTCCGACAGTGGTGGACGCCGTGACGATTACGAGCGACACGATCGATTTTCTTTTAAAACATTTTGGCAAAGAAATGAAAGAATCAGGCCGGCCTTCACGGGCGCTTGCACCGGCAGGGCTTTCGTTCGGGGAAAAGCGGAGGCTAACGGAAGAAGATCTGCCGGGAAGTGAAGCACGGAAAATGTTTATGGGAATTGTCGGCAATCTGGATGAACAGGAAAAGCGGAAACTGATTCACGAAGTGCTCGCGCCGCTCGGCCATAACTTAATGGTGACGCCAAAAGAAGTGGACATTTTTATGGAAGATATGGCAAATCTTCTGGCGAGCGGGCTAAATGCGGCGCTCCACCCCCATGTGAACCAGGAAAATACCGGTTTTAAGACGAGGTAAGTTGCAGGCGCTCCGCCATAGCCCGAGGGCGCCCCCGCTTTTCGGTGTTCTATTCTTCCATGAGATTCATAGAATGTAATAGAATCGATTGGAAAGGGTGGGACGATGAAAAGCGGCAGGCATTCCAGCCATTTTTTTATATTGAATCTGACCAGTGTGATACGCCTAATCTCTATAATCATCCTGTCCCTCGTGCTTGTTGTCATCTTAATTGGCACATTGACGTCGTTGAAGCCGGGATACCGGGTTTCCTCTTCGGCTGTCAATGAAGCCGCAAAGCATCTTTCAAGCAAAACATTGTACAAGTACCTGCTGTCGGACAGCCAGCTGCTTGTACACCATTTTCCGGATACGGACGAGCGGCCGGTCGGAAATCTCGTGTTTGAAATGCTCACCAACATCCGCTTTGAAGACCCGCGCAGCTTTCTCGGGCGTGAACTGCCGGGATTTGAAATCTTTGACAGCAAAATCCTTGTTGCCGGAGACGGCGCTGACTATACGAATATGCCGATTGAATCCGTCCCGCCTGACAGCGCCTTGCAATCGAAAGACCCGGCCACACAAAATACGGAAAAAATCGAGGAAAATGGCGGATCGGACGATGCAAAACAGCGGCCCGGGCGGACAACGGGCGGCAAGAAACGGGTGTTGATTTATTTTACCCATACACATGAATCCTATCTGCCGTATTTAAAAGGCGTCACGAATCCCGACCTTGCCCAGCATTCGAAGATCAACGTAACAAAAGTCGGGGCGAGGCTCGCGCAGGATCTCGAGGACAAGGGAATTGGCGCAGAGGCGAATACGACTGATGTGTTGAAGCTACTTGAGAAAAACCATATGCAGTATTACCAGTCTTACCAAGGATCGCGCACCGTCGTCGAATCGGCGATGAAAAACGACCGCGACCTTCAATATTTTATTGACATCCACCGCGATTCGAGAAGAAAAAAAGATACGACCGTTACCATCAATGGAAAATCGTATGCAAAAATTGCTTTTGTGATCGGCGGGGAAAACCCGAACTGGGAAAAGAATGCAAAGCTGGCTGAGGATTTGCATAACTTGATCAAAAAGAAGTATAAAAACCTGTCAAGGGGTGTCATTTTGAAGAAAGGGGCGTCAACCAACGGAAAATTCAACCAGGATTTATCGGGAAATGCTTTTCTCATTGAAGTCGGCGGCGTGGATAATACTTTTGAAGAAATGTACCGGACGATGGATGTTTTTGCCGATGTGTTCGCTGGGTATTACTGGCAGGCGGACAGTGTAAACGGCGCCGGGAGCGGACAATCAGGAAACCGTTAGCCGTCTGAACAGGCGGTTCTTTTTTTGGCGAGGCGCGGCTGATCATTTTTCGTTGAAGTCGCGCTTTCCTGCTGATATAATCAGAAATAGTGTACATGTGCCGAATACAGGAGTGAAGGTAAATGATGAACCGTGAAGAAAAATTAGACAGGCAGAGGAGGATCCGCAACTTTTCCATTATTGCCCATATCGACCATGGCAAATCGACTTTGGCCGACCGCATTCTGGAAAAGACCCATGCGCTGAGCGAGCGCGAAATGAAGGACCAGCTCCTCGATTCGATGGAACTGGAACGGGAACGCGGAATTACGATCAAATTAAATGCCGTCCGGCTGAACTATAAAGCAAATGACGGGGAAGAATACATTTTCCATTTGATTGATACCCCGGGACATGTAGACTTTACATACGAAGTGTCACGCAGCCTTGCCGCCTGTGAAGGAGCGGTGCTCGTTGTCGATGCCGCGCAAGGGGTCGAGGCGCAAACGCTTGCAAATGTTTATCTTGCATTGGATAACAATCTTGAAATTATCCCGGTCATCAATAAAATTGACCTGCCTTCCGCCGATCCGGAACGCGTCCAGCAGGAAATAGAAGATGTGATCGGCCTTGATGCATCGGAAGCCGTTCTTGCTTCCGCTAAAGCCGGAATCGGGATTGAAGATATTCTTGAACAGGTTGTCGAAAAAGTACCGGCGCCTGAGGGGGATCCGGATGCCCCGCTGAAGGCGCTTATTTTTGACTCGCTGTATGATTCGTACCGCGGCGTGATTGCCTATATCCGTGTAATGGAGGGCTCTGTCAGAGTCGGGGATAAGATTAAACTGATGTCAACCGGCAAGGAATTTGAAGTGACAGCGCTTGGCGTAAGCACCCCGAAACCGTTGTACATAGACGAATTAACTGTCGGCGATGTCGGATTTTTAACGGCATCGATTAAAAATGTAAAAGACACGCGCGT
This sequence comes from Weizmannia sp. CD-2023, assembly GCF_036225245.1. NCBI lineage: Bacteria > Bacillati > Bacillota > Bacilli > Caryophanales > Bacillaceae > Heyndrickxia > Weizmannia sp. CD-2023. The sequence continues at coordinate 39,346 of NZ_JARTJQ010000029.1, read as the reverse complement.
CGGCGATACGATTACAAGCGCTGAAAATCCTGCAAAAGAGGCGCTTCCCGGTTACCGGCGGATGAATCCGATGGTTTACTGCGGCCTGTACCCGGTAGACAGCGCGAAATTCAATGATTTGCGGGATGCCCTTGAAAAGCTGGAGTTAAATGATTCGTCGCTGCAATATGAGCCGGAAACATCGCAGGCGCTCGGTTTTGGTTTCCGTTGCGGTTTTCTCGGGCTCCTGCATATGGAAATCATCCAAGAACGGCTTGAACGCGAATTCAACATTGATCTGATTACGACCGCGCCAAGCGTCATTTATAAAACTAAACTGACGGACGGCAGTGAAGTGACGGTTGATAATCCGGCGAATTTGCCGGAACCGCAGAAAATCGAATATATCGAAGAGCCGTACGTGCGCGCGTCCATTATGGTTCCGAACGATTATGTCGGCGCAGTGATGGAAATTGCCCAGGCAAAACGCGGCAATTTTATCGATATGCAGTACCTCGATGATATCCGTGTCAATGTCATTTATGAAATCCCGCTCTCTGAGATTGTATACGACTTTTTTGACCAGCTGAAATCGAGTACAAAAGGGTATGCTTCCTTTGATTACGAATTGATCGGCTACAAACAGTCCAATCTCGTAAAAATGGATATTTTACTGAATGGGGAAAAAGTGGACGCCCTCAGTTTCATCGTCCACCGCGACTTTGCGTACGAGCGCGGCAAGACGATTGTCGAAAGATTAAAAGAACTCATCCCGCGTCAGCAGTTTGAAGTGCCAGTACAGGCGGCAGTCGGCCAGAAAATTATTGCGCGTTCCAATATTAAAGCATTGCGCAAAAACGTGCTTTCAAAATGTTACGGCGGGGACATTTCCCGGAAACGGAAACTGCTTGAAAAGCAAAAAGAAGGTAAGAAAAGGATGAAGCAGGTCGGTTCTGTTGAAATCCCGCAGGAAGCGTTTATGGCTGTGCTGAAAATGGACGAGACCCCGAAAAAATAACCGGGGGCGGGTAGGGAGCGGATTGGCGGCTGTCCGCGCGCTCCTTTTCCCCGGGGCATGCCCGTGATGAAAACAAATAAGGTTGTGATGCAATGAAAGCCGCATATATTCATGTTCCATTTTGTGAACATATTTGTTATTACTGCGATTTCAATAAATTTTTGTTAAAAGGCCAGCCGGTGGATGAATACATTGAGATGCTGCTGGAAGAAATGCGGATCAAAACGGCTGAAGCCCCTTGTGAAAAGCTGAGCACGGTCTTTGTCGGAGGTGGCACGCCGACCGCGCTGAATGAGCGGCAGCTTGAAAAACTGCTTGCCGCAATCCGCACGATCCTGCCTTATGACGGGGACGGGGAGTTTACATTTGAAGCCAATCCCGGGGAAACGTCAGAAGAGAAGCTACGCCTTCTGCATGACTACGGTGTCAACCGGCTGAGTTTCGGCGTCCAGTCGTTCAATGACCGGCTGCTTGAGAAAATCGGACGGACCCACCGCCGGGAAGATGTCTACCGGACGATCAGCCATGCGAGAAAGATCGGTTTTTCCAATATCAGCATGGATTTGATGTTCGCGCTTCCCGGGCAGACGCTTGAAGATTTCCGCGAAACGCTTGACGAAGCCTTGTCGATGGGGCTGCCGCATTATTCAAGTTATTCGCTGATCATTGAGCCGAAGACGATTTTTTACAATCTGCTGCGGAAAGGAAAACTCCGCCTGCCGTCACAAGATGCGGAAGCGGATATGTACAGCATGTTAATGGACGAGATGGAAAAGCACGGCCTAAAGCAGTATGAGATCAGCAATTTTGCCACACCCGGCTATGAAAGCCGCCACAATCTCGTCTATTGGAATAATGAAGAATATTTCGGTTTCGGCGCCGGCGCCCATGGGTATGAAAAAGGTGTCCGCCTGTCCAATTACGGCGCATTGAAAAAATATATCGGCATGCTCCGGGACGGGTGCCTCCCTGTTATGGAAACACATACAGAGACAAAAAAAGAAAAAATGGAAGAAGAAATGTTTCTCGGGCTCAGAAAAAACGAAGGCGTCCGTTTCCGCCATTTCCGTGAAAAATTTGGAGTGGATATGAAAGAAGTTTTTGCAGGCGCGATCAAAGAAATGACAGAACGCGGGCTTCTTGAAGAAAAGGGCGGTTCTCTCCGGCTGACAAGGGAAGGGCGTTTTCTCGGCAATGAAGTCTTTGAAGCTTTTCTCCTCAGTTGACGCTTGATGTAAATATATTGACAACAACAGGGGATTTTGTTAATTTATTTATATAAATTAGCACTCGTTTATACGGAGTGCTAACAGGGGTGATGGAAGTTGTTAACTGATCGTCAGCTGTTGATTTTGCAAGTGATCATTGATGACTTTATTCGTTCCGCCCAGCCGGTAGGTTCCAGGACGCTTTCCAAGAAAAACGGCATTTCCTTCAGTTCCGCTACGATCCGGAATGAAATGGCAGATCTTGAGGAACTTGGGTTTATTGAAAAAACACATACGTCATCCGGCAGGGTACCTTCTGAAAAAGGGTACCGTTATTACGTCGATCATCTTCTGTCGCCACAAAAACTGGGACCGGCAGACATATCGCAGCTTCATTCGATTTTTGCCGAAAAAATAGACGAAATGGAAGAGCTTGTGAAAAAGTCTGCCCAAATCCTTTCCGAAATGACGAACTACACGGCGATTCTGCTTGGCCCGGAAGTCAAAGATACGAAACTGAAAAATATGCAGATCGTCCCGCTGAATGAAAAAACGGCGGTTGCCATTATGATTACCGATACCGGCCGCGTGGAGAACAAGACGATTTCGCTGCCGGAAGGATTCCGCCCGGGCGAACTTGAAAAAATGGTCAATATTTTTAACGAGCGGCTGGCCAATGTGCCGATTCCGGATTTAAGGGATAAAATATATAAAGAAGTCGCTGACATTTTGCGCAGCCATACTGAAAACTATGAATCGATCCTGAAGACCGTAATCAGCATGTTCAACGAAAACCGGCATGATAAAATTTTTGTCGGCGGGAAAGCCAATATTTTGAACCAGCCGGAGTTCCATGACCTTGAGAAAGTCCGTCCCCTTCTTGATATGATAGAACGGGAAGACAGTTTTTATGACCTGGTCAAACGCGTGCCGAGCGGCATTCACGTAAAAATCGGGAAAGAAAACCAGATTTCCGAGATGGCAGATTGCAGTATGATTACAGCCACCTATTCGATCGGTAACCAGCCGGTCGGCAAAATTGCAATTTTGGGCCCTACGCGCATGGAATATTCACGCGTCATCAGCATAGTGGATTTCTTGAGTAATGATATGACCAACGCCTTGACGAAACTGTATGACGGATAGGCAATACGGGCATATTGGGTAGGGAGGCTTAAAGCGCAAAAGCACATGCTTTAAGTCCTTTCTTACTGGACTTTTTTATGCCCGTCTCATTTTAAAGGGGGTGAACGCTCATGGCAGACGAACAAAACAAACGTGCTTCAGAAGAAGTGAAAGACGAACAAAAACGGGCTTCGGATGAAGTGAAAGAAGGACAAATTGAATCCGTTTTTGCGGAAGAAAAAGATACGGAAAATCAGCAGGCGCCGCCAGAGGGCGAAGGTAATGGAGCGGAAAAGGCGGAGAAGCCTGAAACCGAAAATGCCGCTGAAGAACTGAATAAAGCTAAAGAGGAGATTGAGAAATTGCGGAATGAGCTCGATCAGGCTGAAAACCGTTATCTCCGCCTGCGCGCAGATTTTGACAATTACAGGCGCCGCGTAAATCTGGACCGCGAAGCAGCCGAGAAATACAGGGCACAGGATCTGATTGTGAACCTGCTGCCGGCGCTTGACAATTTTGAACGCGCACTGTCCATGGCTGAAAAAAATGAACATACGGCCCAGTTGCTGGACGGGATGGAAATGGTCTACCGCAGCATTTTGGAGGCGCTGAAAAAAGAAGGCGCAGAACCGATTGAAGCACTCGGGAAAGAATTCGACCCGCACTATCACCAGGCGATCATGCAGGGGCAGGAAGAAGGCACTGCGTCCAATGTTGTGATCGAGGAATTCCAAAAAGGGTACATTTTAAAAGACAGGGTGATCCGCCCGTCCATGGTGAAAGTGAACGAGTAACGCGCTTTACATAATTTTTAAGGGAGGCATTATCATGAGCAAAATTATCGGCATTGACTTAGGTACGACGAACTCATGTGTCGCAGTTTTGGAAGGCGGCGAACCGAAAGTCATTCCGAACCCGGAAGGAGGCAGGACAACACCGTCTGTTGTCGCTTTTAAAAACGGGGAACGCCAGGTAGGGGAAGTCGCCAAACGCCAGGCGATCACAAATCCGAATACGATTATCTCGATCAAACGCCATATGGGCACGACACACAAAGTCACGGCGGAAGGAAAAGAATATACGCCACAGGAAATTTCCGCCATGATTCTGCAATACTTGAAATCGTATGCGGAAGATTATCTGGGCGAAAAAGTCGAAAAAGCGGTCGTTACGGTCCCTGCTTATTTCAATGATGCCCAGCGCCAAGCAACGAAAGACGCCGGGAAAATTGCCGGGCTTGAAGTCGAACGGATTATCAACGAACCGACTGCCGCAGCGCTGGCATACGGCCTTGATAAAACGGATGAAGACCAGACCATCCTTGTATTTGACCTTGGCGGTGGTACATTTGATGTTTCCATCCTTGAACTCGGCGACGGCGTCTTTGAAGTGCACGCGACAGCCGGTGACAACCATCTCGGCGGCGACGACTTCGACCAGGCGATCATCGATTACCTTGTCAGTGAATTTAAGAAAGAACACGGCATCGACCTGTCGAAAGACAAAATGGCGCTCCAGCGTTTAAAAGATGCGGCTGAAAAAGCGAAAAAAGATTTGTCAGGGGTCACTTCCACCCAAATCTCCCTGCCGTTTATTACAGCAGGGGAATCAGGCCCGCTCCACCTGGAAATGACGTTAACCCGTGCGAAATTCGACGAACTGACGGCAGACCTTGTTGAACGGACAATGGGCCCGACACGCCAGGCGTTGCAGGATGCAGGGCTCACGGCGAATGACATCGATAAAGTCATCTTAGTCGGTGGCTCGACCCGGATTCCGGCCGTTCAGGAAGCGATCCGCAAAGAAATCGGGAAAGAACCGCATAAAGGTGTCAACCCGGATGAAGTCGTGGCGATGGGTGCCGCAATCCAGGGCGGCGTATTGACCGGGGATGTGAAAGACGTCGTGCTTCTCGACGTTACGCCGCTGTCGCTCGGAATTGAAACAATGGGCGGCGTGTTCACGAAACTGATTGAGCGCAACACAACGATCCCGACTTCAAAATCGCAAATCTTTTCAACTGCAGCGGATAACCAGACAGCCGTTGACATTCATGTCCTGCAGGGCGAACGCCCGATGGCTGCCGACAACAAAACGCTCGGCCGTTTCCAATTGACCGATATTCCGCCGGCACCGCGCGGCATTCCGCAAATCGAAGTTACGTTTGATATTGATAAAAACGGGATTGTCAATGTCAGCGCAAAAGACCTTGGCACCGGCAAACAACAAAAGATTACGATCAAATCGTCCACCACTTTGTCCGATGAAGAAATCGAACGGATGGTAAAAGAAGCGGAAGCGAACGCAGAAAAAGACAAGAAGCGCAAAGAAGAAGCGGAACTCCGCAATGAAGCCGACCAGCTTGTATTCACTGCTGAAAAAACATTAAAAGAACTGGAAGGAAAAGTGGACGCATCTGAAATTTCCAAAGCCGAAAAAGCAAAAGACGAATTAAAAGCGGCCATTGAGAAGAACGATCTCAATGAAATCAGGCAGAAAAAAGATGCGCTGCAGGAAATCGTCCAAGACTTGTCCGTCAAACTGTATCAGCAGGCGGCACAACAGCAGCAAAACACGGATGCCGGGGGAGACGGAAAAAAAGATGACAATGTTGTCGACGCTGATTTTGAAGAAGTCGATGATAATAAAAAATAACGATAAAACAATATGGCCATTTTTCAATGAGTCAGGAAAAAAGTCAAAGTCTGGTCTATTCTCGGCTTTGACTTTTTTCTTATGCAAATGCTACAATTACCTTTATGTGAACGTTTCGGGAGTGAGAAGAAATGAGTAAACGGGATTACTATGAAGTGTTGGGCGTCGCGAAAGATGCATCGAAAGACGAGATAAAAAAAGCGTACCGCAAGCTTTCCAAAAAATACCACCCGGATATTAACAAAGCGCCTGATGCTGCAGAAAAATTCAAGGAAATCCAGGAAGCGTACGAAGTGTTGAGCGATGACCAGAAACGCGCTCAATATGACCAGTTCGGGCATGCAGGGCCGAACCAGGGCTTCGGGGGCGGAAACGGTTTTGGCGGATTCAGCAGCTCGGATTTTGACAGTTTTGGTTTTGAAGATATTTTCAGCACTTTCTTTGGCGGCGGCAGAAGAAATGACCCGAATGCGCCAAGGCAGGGGGCTGATTTGCAATATACGATGACGCTTGAATTTGAGGAAGCGGTTTTCGGGAAAGAGACGGACATCCGGATTCCGCGCGAGGAAACTTGTGACACCTGCCACGGAACCGGGGCAAAACCGGGAACGCATCCGAAAGAATGCCCGCACTGCCACGGAACCGGCCAGCTCAATACCGAGCAATCAACACCGTTCGGCCGGATTGTGAACCGCAGGGTATGCCATTACTGCGGCGGTACAGGCAAGATCATTACAGACAAATGCAAAACTTGCGGTGGTACCGGAAAAGTGAAAAAGCGCCGCAAAATTCATGTCAAAATTCCGGCCGGCATCGACGACGGGCAGCAGCTCCGCGTTGCAGGCCAGGGCGAACCGGGTATAAACGGCGGACCGGCCGGTGACCTGTACATTATTTTCCATGTCCGGCCGCATGAACTGTTCGAACGGGACGGCGATGACATCTACTGCGAAATCCCGATTGCTTTTACCCAGGCTGCTTTAGGCGACGAAATCGAAGTGCCGACGTTGCACGGGAAAGTTAAATTAAAAATTCCGGCCGGCACACAATCCGGCACGAAATTCAGGCTGCGCGGGAAAGGCGTGCCGAATGTCCATGGGCACGGCACCGGCGACCAGCATGTCATCACGAGAATTGTAACCCCGACGAAGCTCACCGAACGGCAAAAACAACTATTGCGTGAATTCGCCGAAGTGAGCGGAGAGGTCCCGGATGAACAAAGCAGCAATTTTTTTGACAAAATGAAACGGGCATTTAAAGGGGACTAAACAGGAATGGAGTGAGGCGTTCATGAAATGGTCGGAAATTATGATTCACACCACGAATGAAGCGGTGGAGCCGATTTCGAATATTTTATATGAAGCGGGCGCCGGCGGGATTGTGATCGAGGACTCGGATGAGCTGCTGAAAGAGCACGACGACCAGTACGGTGAAATTTATGAACTGGATCCGGACGATTTTCCGGAAGAAGGGGTCATCATTAAAGCCTATCTGCCTGTGAACAGCTTTTTAGGTGAAACTGTCGAGGAAATTAAACAGGCGATTACCAATCTGACCACTTTTGATATTGATATCGGCCCGAACAAGGTGACGATCAGCGAAGTGCATGAAGAAGAATGGGCAACGGCATGGAAAAAATACTACAATCCCGTGAAAATATCCGAAAAATTTACGATTGTGCCGACGTGGGAAAATTATGAGCCGGTATCAAGCGATGAGCTGATCATTGAACTGGACCCCGGCATGGCGTTCGGCACCGGCACCCATCCGACCACGGTCATGTGCATTCAGGCATTGGAACGAACGGTAAAACCGGGCGACTCGGTGATGGATGTCGGCACCGGTTCCGGCGTGTTAAGCATTGCCAGCGCCATGCTTGGAGCAGAGCGGGTGCTTGCACTTGATCTGGACGAGGTGGCGGTTCGGGCGGCTACGCTCAATGTGAAACTCAATAAAGTCCAAAACCGGGTAACCGTCAAACAAAATGATCTGTTGAAGGGCGTAAACGAACAAGCCGATGTGATGGTGGCCAATATTCTTGCTGAAGTGATCGCCCGTTTTGCTGAAGACGCATTCGGACATGTCAAACCGGGCGGCCATTTTATTGCTTCCGGAATTATCCGGCAAAAAAAGGACCTTGTCGTGGACGCACTCACTTCTGCCGGCTTCATCATTGAAGAAACGATGGTCATGGAAGACTGGGTTGCGCTCATCGCAAAGCGCGGGTGATTGGCCATGCAGCGTTATTTTTTGGATCGGCCGTATCGCGGTGAGCAGGAAATCCGCCTGAGTGGCGAAAATTACCATCATATCGCGCGCGTCATGAGAATGTCCGTCGGAAGCCGCTTCTATGGTGTATTTTCAGATGAAAAGGTGTGCATTTGTGAAATCGGGGAGATTACAGGTGATGCCGTTGTGGCCCGGATTACCGGATGGGAAACCGCTGTAAAAGAGCTTCCGGTCCATGTGACGGTATCATGCGGACTCCCGAAAGCGGATAAACTGGAATGGATCATCCAAAAGGGAACAGAGCTCGGCGCCTTTCAATTTTTGCCTTTCCTTGCAGAAAGATCCGTTGTAAAATGGGACACAAAGAAAGAAGCAAAAAAACGCGAACGCTGGCAAAAGATTGCCCGGGAAGCCGCAGAACAGTCGCACCGCAGCCACTTGCCTAAAGTCAGCCCCCCTGTTTCTTTCCAGCAGCTGATCGAAGAAAGCCATACATATCAATATAAGCTGGTTGCTTTTGAAGAAAATGCAAAAGAAGGGGAACAGCACCGGTTTGCGGAAATGTTGTCAAACATGTCGGAAGGCGGCAATGTACTGGCCGTTTTCGGGCCGGAAGGGGGCCTGTCCCTTGATGAAATCAAAAAGCTTGAAGCAGCCGGATTTGTATCCTGCGGCTTAGGTCCGCGCATTTTGCGGGCGGAGACGGCGCCTTTATATGTACTTTCTGCCATAAGTTACCATTTTGAATTAATGAGGTGAAGAGGATGTCAACCGTAGCATTCCATACATTAGGATGCAAAGTGAACCATTATGAGACGGAAGCCATGTGGCAGCTGTTTAAAAAAGCGGGCTATGAAAGAACCGACTTTGAAACGAATGCCGATGTCTACGTGATCAATACCTGTACGGTCACCAATACAGGAGACAAAAAGAGCCGTCAGATCATCCGCCGGGCAGTCCGACAAAACCCGGACGCCGTCGTTTGCGTGACCGGCTGTTATGCGCAAACCTCGCCGGGCGAGATCCTCGAAATTCCCGGTGTCGATGTCGTTGTCGGCACACAGGACCGTACCAAAATGCTTGGGTATATTGAACAGTACCTGAAAGAGCGCAAACCGGTCAATGCTGTGAAAAATATTATGAAAAACCGTGTGTATGAAGAAATGGAAGTGCCGTATTTTACCGACCGGCACCGGGCTTCCTTGAAAATCCAGGAAGGCTGCAACAATTTCTGCACATTTTGCATCATCCCGTGGGCACGCGGCCTGATGCGGTCAAGAGATCCCGAAAAGGTCATCGCGCAAGCCCAAAAGCTTGTCAATGCAGGCTATAAAGAACTGGTTTTAACCGGCATTCATACGGGCGGCTACGGCCAGGACTTAAAAGATTACAATCTTGCAATGCTGCTAAAGGACCTGGAGGAAAAAGTGCAGGGGCTGAAACGCGTCCGCATTTCGTCCATTGAAGCCAGCCAGCTGACGGATGAAGTGATTGACGTGATTAAACATTCGAAAGTCGTTGTCCGCCATATGCATGTTCCGATCCAGTCCGGTTCTGACACGGTGCTGAAAAGAATGCGCCGAAAATATACGATGGACCAGTTCGCGGAACGGATTACCAAATTGAAAGAAGCATTGCCGGGTCTTGCACTGACTTCTGATGTCATCGTCGGCTTCCCGGGTGAAACGGAAGAAGAGTTTATGGAAACATACAATTTCATAAAAGAACACCGGTTTGCGGAACTCCATGTTTTCCCGTACTCGCCTAGGACAGGCACGCCTGCTGCCAGAATGAAGGACCAGATTGATGAAGAAATCAAAAATGAACGTGTCCATCGCATGATTGCATTAAGCGACCAGCTGGCAAAAGAATATGCATCCCAATTTGAAAACGAGGTGCTTGAAGTCATTCCGGAAGAGCCGTTCAAAGAAGATCCGGAAAGCGGGCTGTACGAAGGCTATACAGATAATTACCTGAAAGTCGTTTTCCCGGCCACCCCGGATATGGTTGGAAAACTCGTCAAAGTGAAAATTACAAAAGCCGGGTATCCTTATAATGAAGCACAGTTCGTCAGAGTGATGGACGATGTCATGCCGGCCGTAAACGAAGCCATGTAACGAAAAACAAGATGGGCCTGTTTGCCCGAAAAGGCGTGCCCGATATAAAGGCAGCCCCCCACAAACAGAATGGCGTTTAAGAGGCCGGGGCAGCTTTCGGATAAAATGCCCATCCTTTAAAGCATATGGCAAAAACAACCGGGCTTTGGGCCCGGTTGTTTATTTTTTTCCATGAAAAGCGATGATAAACCGGCCAAATCTTTCGGAAAAGGGCAAAACAGCCAGTGAGGATAGAAGATTAAACAATAGGCTTGCATGGGCAAGCTGCTGTTCCGGATTAGCCGACAGCATCCGGCAGGTGTCCGCGAGCACATGGAGGAAAGGCAAAAACACAAGCGCCCCTCCGGCATTCAGCCAGACATGGGTAAATGCCGTCAGCCTTGCTTCCTCTCCGGCCCCGATGCTTGCCAGAAGACCGGTGATACATGTCCCAATATTGGCCCCGAGCATGATGCTAATCCCGGTTTCAAGCGGGAATACCCCGGCTGCAAGAAAACCCATCGCCATCCCGATCGTCACGGTGCTAGACTGGATCGCTGCAGAAAGCAAGATTCCGAGTAAGAAAGCGGACAAGAGGTGGGTATTTAAAACGGTAAACAAATGCTGGACAAAAGCGGTTTTTGATACCGGCACGGCAAGCTGCTCAAATCCGCGCATCGCCCCGAACACAAGCGAGAGGCCGAACAGAATCATCCCGGCGCTTTTGACGCGGCCTTTTCCGAAAAAATAGAAAACTGCCCCTGCCCCCAAAAAAGGCAGGCTCAAAGAGGAGAAGTCAAATGTCAGCAATTCAAGTGTGAAAGTCGTGCCAATATTTGTGCCCAAAATGATTCCGATCGATTGCGAAAACGTCAGCATTCCGGCAGAAACGAGCCCGACAGTGATGACCATCACGGCGGAGCTGCTTTGTAAAAGCGCCGTCAAAACCATCCCGAACAGCATCGCGGACAGCGGCCGGCCTGCCAGTTTTTTCAGCATGTTTCCGGCATGGCCGCCGGATAAGGCAAACAGCCCGGTCCGCAGCCGGTGAATGCCGAATAAAAACGTCACCGTTAACAAAAGAAATGAAAGTAAATAAAGCATGTCCTTCCCCCCGTATGATCATATGGAAAGGGGAGAAGGAACATGCCTTTTTATTTGGGAATTCATTTAATACAACACACGAAAATCACGGTACTGTTCTTGTTGCTGTAAATAGTCAATATCCATTCCGGTTACTTTTGCAAAGCGCGACGGCCCTTTTTTCAGCCCGCGGATAAATTGTTCCATCTCTTTTTTCTCGCCTTGCGCCATCACTTCGACAGTGCCATCGTCTTTGTTGCGGACCCACCCGCATATATTGTATTGTTTTGCCAAAAATTGGGTGTGGTAGCGGAAGCCGACGCCCTGCACCCTTCCTGAAACAATGATATGTAGCGTCTCCTGTTGTTCCATCGTCTCCCTCCAATCGTTTCCATGCCATCTTTGATCTCTATTATACCAAAAGGAGGAACAGGCGGGGCAAATAAGCAAAAGCCAAATCACGAAAGACAAGGCGCAAATGTTGACCGGTTATGGAGGATATTATATAATAATAAAGTGCACGGGTTGCTCAACCTGACATGTAACCGTTTGTGTTCGGAGGGAGGGAAAGAAATGTCTAAAACTGTCGTTCGAAAAAACGAGTCGCTTGATGATGCGCTTCGCCGCTTTAAACGTACTGTTTCGAAAACCGGAACTTTACAGGAATATAGAAAGCGCGAATTTTACGAAAAACCAAGCGTAAGACGCAAAAAGAAATCAGAAGCTGCTAGAAAAGCTGCTAAAAAACGTAAGTGGTAAGAGAGGGTGGAATGATGAGTCTTCTCGAGCGTTTAAATAGCGATATGAAGCAAGCGATGAAGAACAAAGATAAAGAAAGACTCTCCGTAATTCGTATGCTTAAGGCAGCTGTTCAAAACGAAGCGATCAGGCTCGGAAAAGACGGTTTGACGAATGATGAAGAGTTAACAGTCCTTTCTCGCGAAGTAAAGCAACGGAAAGACTCCCTCCAAGAATTTAAAAATGCAGGTCGCAGTGACCTTGTTGAAAAAGTCCAAAACGAATTGGCATATGTGAACGCATATTTGCCGGAGCAGCTTTCTGAAGACGAAGTGCGTGAAATTGTCCGGCAGACCATTGAAGAAGTGCATGCCGGGTCAAAAGCTGATTTCGGAAAAGTCATGGGAGCCGTCATGCCAAAAGTAAAAGGCAGAGCTGACGGTACGGTTGTGAGAAATATTGTGCAGCAGCAATTATCCTGACCTTTCTCATATAAGCCGGAAATCATTATGATTTCCGGCTTTTCGCTATGTTTTTTGCGCCTCTTTGCCGTATCCTTGAGCAGGAAACGAGGGTTTCCAAACGGCCCTGGACGTTTCGGACAAAAAAACTGCAAATAAAGTGATGAACCCCTTTTTTGTTTCATAAATATGAGATGAAAGGGGGTTCTTTTTATGGCAAAAAAATGGCGGCAGCATTTGCAAAACTGGATGTTACAAAAAATGGACCTTCCGCAGGATGTCATGATGGACCTTCCGAGAATCACGATGATCGGTCAAATCCATATTTATGTTGAGAACCACCGCGGCCTTTTGACTTTTTCCGATAAAGAAGTCCGGCTGCTTTTAAAAAACGGGCAGCTGTTAATCAAAGGCCGGTCTTTTGTCATCAAAACGATCTTGCCCGAAGAAATTTTACTGGAAGGCAAAATAGATGAAGTGTTGTATTTGAACGGATAGGGGTGGCTATGGTTGAAAAATCATTGGGTAACTTTTTTACAGGGGTCGGTGGCTGTAAAAATTGAGGGAAAAGGGATCGAACGTTTTATCAACCAGCTGACAAGGGCCGGCCTCGCTGTTTGGAATGTCAGGCGGCAGGGCACTATGGCCGTCACGTTCGAATTGCGCCTTTCAGACATTCACCAGCTCAGAAAAGCAGTAAGGGGACAAGATTTGCATGTCCGCTTTTTAAGGGGGCGCGGCGTTCCTTTTTTATGGAAAAGGACGCTGAAAAACGCCGGATTCCTGTTCGGTTTTTTTCTCTTTCTTGCCGTGATCACGGTGCTTTCCAACATGGTTTGGGGCGTGGAGATCAAAGGTGCAACACCAAAAACCGAGCACGAAATCCGCAAACAATTGGACAAACTGGGTATTCAAACAGGGCATTCACAGTTTTTTCTCGATGATATTGAAACCATCCAGCGCAAGCTGACAAACAATCTTCCGGACGTGACATGGGTCGGCGTGGAGCTGCGCGGGACAACCTATCATTTTACCGTTGTGGAGAAAAACATGCCGGAACCGGTGAAACATCCGGGCCCACAGCATCTTGTCGCTTCACAGAAAGCAGTGGTGGAAAATATGTTTGTTGAAAAAGGTAAGCCGGTTGTAAAAATTAACCAGTATGTGAAAAAAGGCCAGCTGCTTGTTTCCGGTGTCATTGGGAATGATAAAGAAAAATACCCTGTGGCAGCCAAAGGGAAAGTATACGGAAAAACGTGGTATAAAACGGCGGTTGAACTTCCGCTTTCCTCTCGTTTTCAAGTCTACACCGGCAATGCAGCCCAAAAATATTATATTGGAATCGGGTCGATGAAGCTGCACGTATGGGGCTTCCGGAACCCCCGTTTTAAACAGTACCGGACATCGGAAGAAGCAGAAAAAGTCAAGTTTTTAAAATGGACATTGCCGATCCGCTTTATTAGGGAAACGGTCCGTGAGAAAGAAGAGCGGGACAGAAATTATACCAAAAAAGAGGCCGAAGCAGAAGCAAAAAAATTAGCAAGGCAGGATTTGCACAAAAAACTGCCAAAAGAAGCAACCGTTACGGATGAATATGTTTTGCAAGAACATGTCCGCAATGGTACATTAAAAATGATGATTTATTATGAAGTAGTAGAAAATATCGCAATCGCAAAACCAATTGCTCAAGGAGACTTAGAATGACAGAAGAAAGTACGGCAAAACTTCAATTGGAGAATACAAACGAAGCAGTGCTTTTATTCGGCATTTCCGACCATCATTTGAAAATGCTTGAGGATGCCTACGGGGTCCACATCCTCACCCGCGGCGAAACGATCCAGGCAAGCGGCAAAGAAGATGCGGCACAAAGGGTGATCGCCGTCATGTCCGAACTGCTTGGTTTGATTAAAAAAGGCATCCCGATCAGCGGGCGCGATGTGCTTTACGCTGTCGAAATGGAAAAAAAGGGCCATCTTGAATATTTGGCAAGCCTGTACGAAGAAGAAATTGCCCGGAATGCGAAAGGGAAAGCGATCCGGATCAAGACATTCGGGCAGCGCGACTATATCCAGGCAATCCGCCATCATGACCTTGTGTTCGGCATCGGCCCGGCCGGAACGGGAAAAACGTATTTGGCCGTTGTCATGGCGGTAAATGCTTTAAAAAATGGCGAAGTAAAACGGATTATTTTAACCCGCCCGGCTGTTGAAGCGGGGGAAAGCCTCGGGTTTTTGCCGGGGGATTTGAAGGAAAAAGTCGATCCGTATTTGCGCCCGCTCTATGATGCATTAAACGATGTGCTCGGCGCGGAGCATACACAGCGCCTGATTGAAAGGGAAACAATCGAAATTGCCCCGCTTGCCTATATGCGCGGGCGCACGCTTGATGATGCGTTCGTCATTCTCGATGAAGCGCAGAATACGACACAGGCACAAATGAAAATGTTTCTAACGCGCCTCGGTTTTCACTCTAAAATGGTGATTACAGGGGACAGAACGCAGATTGACCTGCCAAAAGGCGCGGAATCCGGCCTTTTGACGGCTGAAAGAGTACTGGAGAAAGTCCGCGGCATTTCATTCGTCTATCTGGAAGAAAGTGATGTCGTTCGCCACCCGCTTGTTGCGAAAATTATCGAAGCTTATCAAAACGCATAACCCGGGCCGTGGCACCCGGGTTGTTTTGCCATGCATTTTTTCCAGAAAACTGATATGATGGTACCGTTAAGAGCGATTGCAAAAGGCGGTGTACGAAAAGCAAATGAAAATTCCCGGGCAAATGGGCAGGTTGCGGATGATGTTAAGCTTTAAATGGTTTACATTCGTGATCCTGTTTTTACTGGCCCTTATTTTATTCGGCATTTTTTATCCGAACATCAGGCCACAGACGTATGATATTAAGTTATTTTCAGTTGCGAACAATACGATCCGTTCTCCAAAAACGATCGTCGATGATGAAAAAACAAAAGAAGAAAAACAGCTGGCGGCCGCCAGTGTTGCGAAAGTCTATACGTTTGACAGCGGCCTGGCACAAAACCGGGTTTCGCTGATGGATTCGATTTTTGACGTTGCAGAAGAAGTGAACGCGGAATATAAAAATAAAAAACACGGCGGAAAAAACAGCAGCGGGCTGCAGGAAGAGAAGCTGGCAAAATTGAAGGAAATATTGTCTGAAAATGTGTCCGGCAATGTGACCGGTTCGATTTCCGACACAAGTTTTCGCGCGCTTTTGTCCGCTACCCCGGATGAATTGAAAGCGGCAAGAAACATTGTCGAAACGAATGTCAATGAGGCACTTAGCCAAAAAGTGACAGAAAACAATGCGGCTGAAGCCAAAAGCCGGGTGGCCTCGCAAATCGAAAGGTCGGGGTTAAAAGCGGGTATCCGGAATGCTGCGTCCGAGCTTGGTCAATATGCGATCGTGCCCAATTATGTGTACGATGCAAAGCTGACGGAAAAAAGAAGGCAGCAGGCGAGGGATAACGTTGAACCGGTGAAAATCCTGCAGGGACAGGTTATCGTCCAGGAAGGGCATCTGATCGACCGGGAAACTTACCGCGAACTCCAGCTGCTCGGGCTGTTAAAAAGCAGCGGATCGGTTAAGCCGTATATCGGATTGGCTTTATTTGCCTTTTTTGCATCTGGCGTTTTGTACCTCTATACGAGCCGGATGCGCGCAACGGAAGAAGAAAAGCAAAACCGGCTTGTCATGGCCGGGCTGATTCTTGTCATCGCCCTGGCATTGATGAAGCTGGCGGGTATTTTAACCCATCTTGAGATTCCGGGTATCGAATACGCTTATCCGGCCGCAATGGCGCCGCTGCTCGCTCGGATTTTGCTCAGGGACCGTTCCGCATTTTTGCTTTCAGCCCTGCTTGCCGCTTGTGCGAGCATCGAATTTCATGGCGACATTGCAGATACATTTAACGCCGAGATGGTTGTATACGCGCTTATTACAGGGACAGGGGGCATTTTGCTTTTACCGAAACGGCCGGAGCGCACCCGGTTGTTTCAAACCGGGATTTTTGCAGCGCTATTGAATGTGCTTGCCGTCTGTGTCATCTATTTTTTGAATGCCGGCCAAATCGTAAAAGCGGACTTTTTATATACCCTTTTATTTGCGTTTCTTTCCGGCATTTTGTCCGCTGTGTTCGTGATGGGGCTGCAGCCGTTTTTTGAAGCAGCGTTCGGCATTTTGTCGCCGATCCGCCTTGTGGAGCTGTCCAATCCGAACCACCCGCTTTTGAAAAAGATTTTAACGGAAGCACCGGGCACGTATCACCATAGCCTGATGGTTGCCAATCTTGCCGAAGCGGCTTGTGAAGCGATCGGGGCGAACGGCCTCCTTGCCAGGGTCGGCAGTTATTATCATGATATCGGGAAAACAAAACGGCCCGCATTTTTTATCGAAAACCAGCTGAACGTCCCGAATCCGCATGACCGCCTTTCGCCTGAAACAAGCAGGGACATTATTATTGCCCATGCGAAAGACGGGTCGGAAACATTGAAAAAATATAAGCTGCCGAAAGCCTTTTCGGATATTGCCGAACAACATCACGGCACGACTTTGCTGCAGTATTTTTACCATAAGGCAAAAGCGCAAAACCCGGATGTAAAAGAAGAAGCGTTCCGTTACCCAGGTCCAAAGCCGCAGACGAAAGAAGCGGCTGTCATCAATATTGCGGACAGCGTGGAAGCGGCTGTCCGGTCCATGAACCATCCGACGCCCGATGATATTCAAAATTTAGTCGGCAATATTGTGCAAGGGCGGATCATGGATGGGCAATTTAATGAATGTGACATTACTTTGAAAGAACTGGAGACCGTTAAACGCACGCTTTGCGAGACGCTTAACGGCATCTTTCATTCAAGGATCCAGTATCCGAAATAAGGATCCCGTAAAAATAAGAAAAAGGATGGCTGACATGACATTATCACTCGATATGATGGATGAAACAAATGAGCTTGAAGCGGAGCATCTCGAGCTTGTCCGGACATTGCTCGATTATGCTGCCCGTCAGGAAGGGGTGGAGGACGGCACCGAGTTGTCGGTAACGTTTACGGATAATGAAGGGATCCGCGAAATCAACCGCGATTACCGCGGCAAAGACCAGCCGACCGATGTCATTTCGTTCGCGCTTGAAGAAATGGGGGAAGGGGAGATCGAAATTACTGGTGCAGAAATACCGCGCGTACTCGGGGATATCATTATTTCCGTGCCGCGGGCAAGGGAGCAGGCCGAAGAGTACGGGCACTCGTTTGAAAGGGAACTCGGCTTTTTGGCGGTTCACGGATTTCTTCACCTGCTCGGCTATGACCATATGACAAAAGAAGATGAAACGGAAATGTTCGGGCGCCAAAACGAGATCCTCGATCGCTATGGACTTAAACGATAAAAAAATCCCGAAATACCGCACCCCTTTCCGGCCGGCTGTGGAAGGACTGTTTGCAACCATCCGGCAGGAACGGAATTTCCGTTTTCATCTTCTGGCGGCGTTTTGCGCTTGTTTGCTCGGCTTTTTCTTCTCCCTTTCCAAAACAGAATGGATCGCCATTTTAATTTCCATTTTCGGCGTGATCGCAATGGAGCTGATGAACACAGCAATTGAGCGGGCGGTTGACCTGACTGTCGGGCAGAAATACCACCCGCTTGCCAAGCTTGCGAAAGACGCAGCGGCGGCAGCAGTCCTGATGTGGGCCGTGCTTGCGGCCATTATCGGCTGCATCGTATTTCTTCCAAAATTATGGCATGTATTCCAGGGAGCGGCTTTTTAATGCGGCTTCTTTTTTATGGCCCTCCCCCAAATGTCCTTACCTGCGCGATTTCGGCGTAAAAAAGCAGATGCCCTGCTTCAGCCGGACTGTCGTACAGAAACGGCATACGAGATCTGGTATGTGTAAAATTTTACTCGAAGGGCAGATGAGTGGAAAAAATGGGGAGACACTCTATTATCTAAATGTACACCGTTAAATGAACATCAAGAGAGAGGTCTTCCCATGGATATGCCGCAATTTGAAAGGCACAGGCCGTTGCGCTAAAATAAAGGTAATCACACTACTTGAAAACGGCCATGGCATACTAAGTGACGCTAAAATCAGTGTAAATTCACCACGAGTCGACAATATTTTCACGAACTTTTAAAATATTCAAAAGTGATGAAAAATACATTTTAACTTTCGGGTCTATTTGTAGTAAAATACAGGTAAGGGGAAAAGATATGGAAACAATGGTAAAGCTGCTTTCGGGCACTTATTCAACGGAGGATTTGCATGGAACAACCAACATATAAATCAGGCTTTATTTCTATCATTGGACGCCCGAATGTCGGGAAGTCCACTTTCATCAACCAGGTGGTCGGGCAAAAAATCGCCATCATGAGCGATAAGCCGCAGACAACACGGAATAAGATACAGGGCGTTTACACAGCTGATGACGCACAGATGATTTTTATCGATACACCCGGCATCCATAAACCGAAGCATAAGCTGGGCGATTTCATGGTAAAATCAGCCACGGATACATTAAAAGAAGTGGACCTGATTCTATTTATGGTCAATGCGGAAGAAAAACGCGGCCGCGGGGACGAGTACATTATCGAACTGCTTAAACACGTGCGCACGCCTGTTTTTTTGGTCATCAACAAAATTGACCTCGTTCATCCGGATGATTTGCTTGCCTTCATAGAACAGTACAAAGATTTATACCCGTTCCGTGAAGTGGTCCCGATTTCCGCACTCGGAGGAAACAACGTCAGCCGGCTGCTCGATACCATCAAGGCATATTTGCCGGAAGGGCCGCAGTATTATCCGGCAGACCAGGTGACAGACCATCCGGAACGCTTTATCATTTCGGAACTGATCCGCGAAAAAGCGCTGCAGCTTACAAGAGAAGAAGTGCCGCATTCGATTGCGGTTGTTATTGAAAAAATGGAGCGGGAAGAGAACAAGGATGTCATTCACGTGATGGCGACGATCGTTGTCGAACGGCCGTCCCAAAAAGGGATTATCATCGGCAGGCAGGGAAGCATGCTGAAAGAGATTGGCAAAAGAGCAAGGGCTGATATCGAAAATTTGCTCGGGTCGCAAGTTTATTTGGAATTATGGGTAAAAGTGCAGAAAGATTGGCGGAATAAAATCAGCCAGCTGCGCGATTTCGGTTTCCGGGAAGACGAATATTGATTTTGGCGCCCGCTTCTGGTTGTAAATTTTTACCCCGAATGTTTGCGTGTCCCCTGGTGAAGCTATAAAAGGCTTTTAAAGAAATTTCATGACCTACAACATGAAAGGCGTGGTGAATATGTTAGAATTTACCTGGAAAGTCTTTGCGGATACCGGCAATATTGATACGTACCTGCTTTTTAAGGAACTGGAAAGGGACCGGCGTCAAGACCGGTATGAACGTGAAGAAGATCCGGCAGATGCGGATTTTTCCATTACTTAAGGATAAGCCGTACTGCCTGTCGGGCAAGAGGTGGAGAGGTTGTTTGAAAAATGTGAAGGGATCGTCATTAAAAATACAGACTACGGCGAATCCAATAAAATCCTGCATATTTACACAAAAGAATTTGGGAAGCTAGGCTTTATGGCGCGCGGAGCCAAAAAGCCGAACAGCCGACTGGCGGCGGTTTCCCAGGTTTTTACATATGGGAATTTCCTTTTTCAGCCGTCGCGCGGTCTTGCCACCCTCCAACAGGGAGAGACCGTTTCACCGATGCGCCATATCCGCGAAGATATTTTCAAAACGGCGTATGCTGCCTATGTGGTGGAACTTTTGGGCCGGGCGGTCGAAGATAAAAAAAAGAATCCGTCTTTATTTGAGCTTTTGCTCCGGACGCTCGAATATATCGATGAAGGCTATGACCCGGAAATTATCAGGGACATCTTTGAAATGAAGATGCTGAATGTACTCGGTATGTACCCGGTGATGGACAAATGTGCGGTATGCGGCAACACGGAAGGGCCCTTTGCTTTTTCCATCCGGGAAAACGGCCTTCTTTGCCCCCGCTGTTTTGCGCGCGACCCGTACCGGCTCCCGTTGTCACGGCCTGCGATCCGCCTGCTCCGGCTTTTTTATTTTCTGGACATCAACCGGCTCGGCAGCATTTCTGTTAAAGACTCGACAAAAAAAGAGCTGAGAACGGCGATTTCCATGTACTATGATGAATATACCGGCCTGCAACTGAAAGCCGGCCGGTTTCTTAGCCAGATAGAGTCGCTCGAAAAAAGGCTCGGGCCGGACAATGCATAAGACATCCCCCTATCGAAGAAAAAGGGGGACTTTCCTTGCTGCCCGGGGCCGGATGATGCATCGCACGGCCCGCGGTTCTGCTTTAACTGTTTTTGCCCGGCCGAAAAATCATGACCCGCTATCTGAGTATACGCAGCTGTCTTCCAAAATATCAATGGCATTTTTATGTATCATAGTGGCAGATAAGGACAGATTTCCGTAAATGTGTTATACTATTGTCTTGCATGGTTGTGTGAATGAAGGCGGTGATTACGATCGAATTAACGAAAAGGCAAGAACAGATTCTCGAGATCGTCAAAACGAACGGGCCGATTACAGGCGAGCACATCGCCGAAAAGCTGAATTTAACGAGGGCAACACTCCGGCCGGATCTTGCCATTTTAACAATGGCAGGTTACTTGGATGCACGCCCGCGCGTCGGCTATTTTTATACCGGAAAAACGAGCACGCAGCTTCTTACGGAAAATTTAAAACATATTTACGTAAAAGATTATCAGTCTTTGCCGGTCGTGGTGAACGAGAATATGTCCGTGTACGATGCCATCGTAACGGTTTTTCTTGAAGATGTCGGCACGCTTTATGTCGTCGACAATGCATCCCATCTGATCGGTGTTTTGTCGCGAAAAGATTTGTTGCGGGCAAGCCTTGGAAACAAAGACCTATCGGCATTGCCGGTGCATATCATTATGACAAGAATGCCGAATATTACCTGCTGTAAAAAAGATGATCTTCTGATTGATGTGGCAAAAAAACTGATTGAAAAACAAATTGACTCGGTGCCCGTTGTGAAAGAAACAGAAAGCGGGCTTGAAGTGACCGGGCGGATAACGAAAACGAATATCACGAAAGCGTTCGTTGAACTTGCAGACGGCGATTAAAAAGGAAGTGATCATTTTTGGCAAAACCCCATATTTATATTGTTTCAGACTCGGTCGGAGAGACGGCGGAGCTCGTCACAAAGGCGGCCATCAGCCAGTTTGAAAACCAGGACGCAGAATTAAAACGCTTCCCGTATGTGGAAGATACGATCCATATTGATGAAGTGGTTTCGCTTGCATCCATGAATTTCGGCATGATCGTCTATACGCTTGTGAAGCCGGAAATGCGGAAATACATGAACGACCAAGCCGTAAAACACGGCCTTGCTGCTGTCGATTTAATGGGACCTCTCATGGACCGGCTGCTCGAATTGTATGAATCCAAGCCGCTCTATGAACCGGGGCTCGTCAGAAAATTGGACGAAGCTTATTTTAAAAAGGTGGAAGCGATCGAATTTGCGGTGAAATATGATGACGGCCGGGATCCGCGCGGCATTGTCCGGGCGGATATTGTCCTCATCGGTGTTTCCCGTACGTCCAAAACGCCGCTTTCACAATACCTGGCGCATCACCGCTATAAAGTTGCGAATGTGCCGATTGTGCCGGAAGTGGATCCGCCGGAAGAACTTTTTCGTATTCCTTCCAAAAAATGTATCGGTTTAAAAATTGATCCTGATACATTAAATCATATCCGGAAAGAACGGCTGAAAACACTCGGGCTTGATGGTTCGGCAAGTTATGCGACCATTGAACGCATCAAATACGAACTGGATTATTTTAATCAGGTAGCGGAGCGGCTTGGCTGCAAAGTGATCGATGTCACCAACAAAGCGGTCGAAGAAACGGCAAATATTATTATGGATGAAATGAGAAAGTAAAAGCGGTCAAGGTTCGAGAAGCGCATGCCTTTTTGCGGCATCGGCCGGATGAAAATAAATCCAATTGAAACGGTGGAAGCAGGCTGAAACGGTCTTTGCTTCCACCCGTTTTTTTAAAAATTTTTCTTTTGAAAAAAACGAGGCATATTTTTTTCTGTTTTTCAGTATTTATTTATAGTCAAAATGGAGCAAGTGTACTATAATAAAAAATTGTGATAAAAATGTATGATACGGGTTTAGAGTAAGCTTTTAAGGAATAAACTATTTATGAGTAAATGTCAAGTCTGAATTTGAATAAATTTCGACAGGGCCAAAAAAATTATGGGAAGAAGCGCAAAACATGCAGGATTCTGCGGAGCAATGTAGAATATTTTAGGATGAAAAGAAAAACAGCAAACGAATAAGCATTGCCGTATCCCGGATGAAATGCTGTGAATAAAGGTGGAGCAGAAGGGATTGTTTGATGACAGGGATGATTCCAAATGAAAAAATTGATGAGATCCGCCGGTCTTCCGATATTGTGGAGGTCGTGAGCGAATATGTACAGCTCAAAAAGCAGGGCCGCAATTATTTCGGCCTGTGCCCGTTCCACGGTGAGCATACGCCGTCATTTTCCGTATCCCCAGATAAGCAGATTTTTCACTGCTTTGGATGCGGCGCAGGCGGCAATGTATTTACTTTTCTCATGGATATCGAAGGCATCTCTTTTCAGGAAGCGGCAGAGAAACTGGCACAAAAAGCGCATATCGAGCTTGGCGTCGTTTTACGGCACGAAGAGCAGAAAAACATCGATCCGAAGCGCCGGCAGATGCTGGAAGCGCACGAACTGCTGCAAAAATTATACCACCATTTGCTTTTGCATACAAAAGAAGGAGAACCTGCGCTAAAGTACCTGCGCGGGCGTGGATTTACAGACGAAGCAATCGAAAAGTTCGGGATCGGATATGCGCTGCCTGCCTGGGATTTTGCCGCCAATATGCTACAAAAGCGCGGTTTTCCCCTTTCCGTGCTGGAAGAAAGCGGGCTTGTCATCCGCAATGAAAAGGACGGCAAATATTTCGACCGTTTCAGGGACCGGATTATGTTTCCGATCATGGATGAAAAGGGAAACATGGTCGCATTTGCCGGAAGAGCGGTCCGGAAACAGGAACACCCGAAATATTTAAACAGCCCTGAGACGCCGCTTTTTAATAAAAGCAAGCTGCTTTTTAACCTGAACCGGGCAAGAGGGCCGATCCGCAAAAAACAGCAGGCAGTCATTTTCGAAGGCTATGCGGACGTGATCTCCGCCGACCGGGCTGGCGTTGAAAACGGTATTGCCACAATGGGCACTTCGATTACACCGGAACACGTCCGGATGATAAAAAGGCTCACGGACGGCGTTGTCATTTGCTACGATTCGGACCAGGCCGGCCTCACTGCTGCTTTCCGTGCGGGGAAAATGCTCAGTGAAAACGGCTGTGAAGTGCGGGTTGCGCAAATGCCGGATGGGCTGGACCCTGATGACTACATAAACCAGCATGGCGGAGAAAAGTTCCGCATGGATGTAATAGGGGCCAGCCTGACTTTTATGGCTTTTAAAATGCAATATTTCCGCATGAATAAAAATCTCCAAAATGAAGGAGAAAAGCTGGCGTATATAGAAGAAGTCATTCAGGAAATTGCCAAACTGGAGAATCCGGTGGAGAAAGACCTTTACTTGCGCCAGCTGTCCGAAGAATTTTCGTTGTCTTTGGACGCCCTGAAAGAGCAGGAAAGGCAATACGGTTCCCGTGAAACCGGGACCCGGAAGAGAAGCCGCCCTGCAGAGAATCCGGTGCCTGCACATGAGGAAGCCCGGATGCTCCCTGCCAATATGACTGCAGAGAGAAGGCTGCTTTGGCATATGCTGCGGGACGGGGAAATTGCCTATAAAGTGAAAGATTTCCTTGGCGAAAACAGCTTTTACGGGGATGAACACCAGGCAATTTTTACTTACCTGCTTGGCTGGTACGAAGAAGGGAATCCGCCTGATACGAGCGCTTTCCTGTCTTATTTGCCCGATGCAAAACTGCAGCGGATTGCTGCCGAAATCGAAATGATGACGGTAGGCGGGGAGCTGACGGATGAGGAATTGGAAGATTATGTGCAATATGTGCTAAAACACCAGAAGTTGCTGCGCATTCAGGAAAAACTGAGGGCACAAAAAGATGCCGAACGGCAGAATGATTTCCAAAAAGCGCTGCAATTGGCGGGTGAAATTGTGGCACTGAGAAAGTCTATGACTTGAAATCTCTGCTTTTTATAAATGATCAAGTTGCTGTTGGATCATTGAAAGTGTTGAAATTGTCGGAAGGAGGGGAACATATGGCTGGAAAGTCAGCACGTTCCAAAGAAGTAGAAGAAAGTGAGTTTACAGTAGAAAAAGCAAAAGAGCAACTCGTTGAACGCGGGAAAAAGCGGGGGTTTCTCACTTATGATACCATTTCCGAAAAACTCGGCCATTTTGATTTAACATCCGATCAGATGGATGAATTTTATGAATCGCTCGGTGAACAAGGAATCGATGTGACAGATGACACCAGCGACGAGGATGCCCCTTCCCATCTCGAACTGGAAAAAGAGAATGACGAAGAGTTTGACCTGAATGATTTGAGTGTTCCCCCAGGTGTGAAAATCAATGATCCGGTACGCATGTACTTGAAAGAAATCGGGCGGGTCGACCTTCTTTCCGCAGACGAAGAAATCGAACTGGCCAAAAGAATCGAGCAGGGCGATGAAGAAGCAAAACGCCGGCTCGCTGAAGCCAACTTGCGCCTTGTTGTCAGCATTGCAAAACGGTATGTCGGCCGTGGCATGCAGTTTCTGGATTTGATCCAGGAAGGCAATATGGGCCTCATCAAGGCGGTTGAAAAATTCGATTACAAAAAAGGCTACAAATTCAGCACCTATGCCACATGGTGGATCCGCCAGGCCATCACGCGCGCGATTGCAGACCAGGCACGGACGATCCGGATACCGGTCCATATGGTGGAAACGATCAATAAACTCATCCGTGTGCAACGGTCACTGCTCCAGGATTTGGGCAGGGAACCAACACCGGAAGAAATTGCTGAAGAAATGGATATTTCTCCGGATAAAGTTCGGGAAATCATTAAAATTGCCCAGGAACCGGTTTCACTTGAAACGCCGATTGGCGAAGAAGATGATTCGCATCTTGGAGACTTTATTGAAGACCAGGATGCCACATCACCTTCTGACCATGCCGCTTATGAGCTGCTGAAAGAACAGCTGGAAGATGTGCTTGATACATTGACCGACAGGGAAGAAAATGTGCTCCGCCTCCGGTTCGGGCTTGATGACGGGCGCACTCGGACACTTGAAGAAGTCGGCAAAGTATTCGGTGTCACAAGGGAACGAATCCGGCAAATTGAAGCAAAGGCTTTGCGGAAACTCCGCCATCCAAGCAGGAGCAAACGCCTGAAAGATTTTCTTGAATAAGCCGGAAAAAGAAACAGACATGGCGCTTGTGCATCTGTTTTTACAGGCGCCTTGTTTTTAGTTTACTTCCTCGGGAAGTAAACTTTTTTCTTGCAAAAAAAAGGATTTTCCGCCCGCTTGTCGAATAGGTTACACAGGATGTGTTGAAAAATGGACGATAAGAGAAAACAAATCATTGTCAACGAAATTAAAATGTGGAAAGAGACCAAAATGATTCCACAAGAATACTGCGATTTTCTACTCGCGATCTATACGGAGGGAAATGAGGCCAATACCCGCAAACAAAACGGCGCAGGGAAATCCGTTAAAAAACAAGCCGCGGTTTCTGTTTTCATTCTTGCCCTCATTGCAATCGCTGTATTTGTCATTTATTTTACTGAATTACATTTTATTTTGCAAACGATGATTTTGACAGCTTTTGTCGGATGCTTACTTTTTCTGGGAATTCATTATGCTAATAAAGAAATTTTTTACCCGGTTTTCTTTGTTGGCGCCGCGATTATTTTGCTGCTTCTCAGTGTGTTTTTGAATGAAAAGGTGTTTGGAAATCACCGCTATACTTTATATTTGCTGCTTCTTGTCAACTGCGGGTTGTGGCTTATCGCCGGAAAGGCATACAAGCTGCTGTATTTTACCTTATCGGGGTTTCTCGGCCTCGTCATCTTGCTGGTCTCTATAGTAATATAATGTATAATTTTCAGTTTTCCTGTTGCCCTTTTCCGGCCCGCCTGCAATTGTATCACTTTATTGAATTTTTTGCTGCTTTTATTATAATACAAGATGAAAGCGCATTCAACCGTTATTTTTAAGTGGAAAGGCTTTCTTTCAAAAGAATTTTCAGTTAAAATGGAGGAGATGGGCACGGTAAATACGCTGGAAAAGCGGAAAAACAAGGGGGGAATGTATTGAAAAGAAATCCTGTAATCCCATATGTGCTGATTATGGTATTCGGGCTTGCCCTTATCTTTTTTCTTTCCGTGAAAGGGATCGGGGATGCGAAAGAAGTGGCCAAAGAAAAGGAGCATCCGAAGCAAACCGAAACCGCCTCCTCGGAAAAGTTTGATCCGGAGAGCTTTGCCAAAAAGACTTGCGTGACCTGCCACGGAAATAATTTGCAAGGCGGGGCCGGGCCGAATCTCCACGGCATTGGTAAGAAATTGTCCAAAGATAAGATTAAAGATGTACTCAGGAACGGCACGAGCGGTGGCATGCCAGCCGGACTTGTCGAAGAAGACCATATTGATGAAATGGCGGACTGGGTATCAAAATTAAAATAATGGGCAGGTTCACCGTACGGGGGGCATCCCCCTTTTTTTTATGACAAAAAGTGGCTACAATAGAGGTATCAGATGTAAAGTGGTGAAGAAATGAACAGCGGGAAACTTTCAAGAAGGCTTGAATCGGTGGCGGCTTTTATTCCGGCCGGCACTGTATTGGCAGATATCGGGTCTGACCACGCTTATTTGCCCGTTTTTTGCGTGAAGGGCGGTAGCGTCACAGCGGCGGTGGCCGGGGAAGTGGCGGAAGGGCCGTACCATTCGGCGCAAAAGCAAGTGGAAAAAGCAGGGCTGACCGGAAAAATCAGCGTCCGGAAAGGAGACGGGCTTGAGATCTTGGCTCCGGGCGAAGCGGGATGCATTACAATTGCCGGGATGGGCGGCGCATTAATCGCCTCTATCCTCGATCGCGGAAAAGCAAAACTAAACGGCAAAGAAACGCTCATCCTGCAGCCGAATACCGGGTCGCACATTGTCCGCGGATGGCTGGCGGAAAACGGATGGGCCATCACAGGAGAAGACATTCTCGAGGAAGACGGGAAAATATACGAAATTATTGCGGCAGAATACGCGGGCCGCCATGTGGTGCTCACGGAAGCGGAACGCCTGATGGGCCCGGTTTTAATCAAAAACCAAAATGAAGCTTTCCGGAAAAAATGGCGTAATGAAATCGAAAAATGGCAATCCGTGCTCAGCCATCTGGAGCAGGCAGACGCAAGCCCGGAAATTGAAGAAAAAAAGCGTGTATATCGCCATTTGATTGCTTTGGCAGAGGAGGTTTTAACATGAAGCATGCGAACGGGCATGATGTCATCCAGCTATTTGAGCAGTTCGCACCGAAAAAGTTTGCAATGGACGGGGATCCGGTCGGGCTCCAAATCGGGCAGTTAAACGGGCCGGTGAAAAATGTGCTGGTGGCGCTTGATGTGTTGGAAGATGTGGTGGACGAAGCGATCGAAAAGGATGTCCAGCTGATTATCGCCCACCATCCTTCCGTTTACCGGCCGTTAAAAAACATGGCGACAGATACCCCCCAGGGCCGGCTGATTGAAAAATGCATCCGCCACGGGATTGCTGTCTATGCCGCCCATACGAACCTTGATATCGCAGAAGGGGGTGTAAACGATTTGCTGGCGGAGGCGCTCGGGCTCCGCGATACGGAAGTATTATCGCCTCTTTATGAAGACAAATTGAGGAAACTGGTTGTTTTTGTCCCGGTATCCCATGAAGAAGCCGTAAGAACGGCGCTTGGAAATGCCGGTGCGGGGGCGATCGGGAATTATAGCCATTGTTCTTTCTCTGCCCGCGGTACCGGCCGTTTTCTGCCGGGGGAAGGGACAAACCCGTTCCTCGGGGAAGCGGGAAAGCTCGAAGCAGCAGATGAAACAAGGATTGAAACGATTTATCCCGTGTCGATTGAAAAACAGGTGCTTTCTGCGATGCTTGAGGCGCACCCGTATGAAGAGGTTGCCTATGATATTTATCGGGTCTTAAATGAAGGCCGGAAGTATGGGCTCGGCCGGATCGGCGAAATCGAACGGGAAATGGCACTGCGGGAATTTGCGGAACATGTTAAAAAAGCGCTCGAAGTTCCGGCATTGCGCGTCGTCGGAAATCTCGACGAAAAAGTGAAAAAAGTAGCTGTTCTCGGCGGAGACGGCAACAAATATTTTGCTGAGGCAAAAAAGGCGGGGGCCGATGTGTTCGTCACCGGGGATTTTTATTACCATAACGCCCACGATGCACTGGCGCTCGGGCTGAATGTTGTAGACCCCGGACATAACGTGGAGAAGGTGATGAAAAAAGGGGTCGCGGCTTATATGCAGAAAGCATGCAGGGAGCATCAGCTCGATGTCCGCTTTATTGCATCCGAAGTGAACACAGACCCGTTTCAGTTTCTTTAAAAAACGCCCGGGCCGCTCGAAGTAGGGAAAAAGACGGCCTTTTTTAACCCGGGTCCCGTTATCCTAAAAAGATTGCGATAGCTCATTTTCCTTCTTTTGGACGGGGCCCCGTTGCATCTCGTATGGACTAAAAATACACACCAATTGATTTTCATGATGCTGCATTTTTTCCAGCATGGATGATGAAAGGCAAAAGGGCGGAGTCCGGTGGGGATCCGCCCTTTTGCTTATATTCCATTCCGGCCGGAAGCGTTTCAACCAGGTTTCAAGCTTTTTGGCCGGAAGAACGGTGCGGCGCTTTCACTTTCGGCAAAATTTTGGTTAACGGTACGTTCCGCTTTCGTTCCCAGGTTGATTCGTCTTCCGGGTCAAATTTTTCAAGAAATGCTATGACTTCACGTACGATCGGCGTCGGTGTTGATGCCCCTGCCGTTACGGCAACTTTTTGTACACCTTCAAGCCACGCCAGCTCAATTTCTTCGACATCGGCAATCCGGTATGCTTTCGTGCCGGCAATTTCTTCTGATACTTGGGCGAGGCGGTTTGAATTGTTGCTGCGCGGGTCGCCGACTACAAGCAGCAAATCAGCCTCCCCGGCCTGCCTGGCAACGGCTTCCTGGCGAATTTGCGTCGCATGGCAAATTTCATTGTACGTTTCTGCATGCGGATATTTCTTTTGGATAAGTTCCATTAAATCCGCCACGTCCCATTGGCTCATCGTCGTCTGGTTTGTTACAATGATTTTATCATTGCGGATATCGAGGGCTTTAACGTCTGCTTCCGTTTCGACGAGATGGACAATCGCAGGTGCGACACCGGCTGCCCCCTCGGGTTCCGGATGGCCTTTTTTACCGATATAAATCACATCATAGCCTTCTTTTTCTTTTTCACGGATTAAATCATGGGTTTTCGTTACATCCGGGCATGTGGCATCAATGGCCGTCAAGCCTTTTTTCCGGGCAAGTTCGCGCACTTCGGGGGAGACGCCGTGCGCGGTAAAAATAACGGTGCCTTTCTCCACCTTTTCGAGAATTTCTTTGCGGTTTTTGCCGTCGAGCGTAAGGATCCCGTCTTCTTTAAAGGCATCAGTCACATGCTGGTTGTGGACGATCATGCCAAGAATATAGATGGGACGCGGCAAAGTTTTATCCATTGCGGCGTTGCGGGCAATGACCATTGCGTCAACAACGCCGTAGCAGTAACCCCGGGGGGAAATTTTCAGCACTTCCATCGCGATCCTCCTAACAGGGTGCCGGAACACCGGCATCCGGGCTGGGAAATGAGTCTATTACATTTGTATTATATCGGAATGCGGCAAAGAATACAAAACGGGTTTTTGCACAGCCGGCCGTGCCCGAAATATGGCGCGCTCCCGGAAGGATGGAAAAGCAGAGGCTAATGCCAGCTTTTAATAGAACGAACCGTCTATACGCGGGTGCAAACTTTTGGTGCGCCAGATACCGAATGGTTCCCGGCCACAGAAAAAACCGTCTGCACACGGGTACAAACGGTTTTGGCGCCTTAAATAAACAATTTCGGCACGGAGACTCCTTTTTCCGGGCGTTTTTCGTCATTTTTGCTTTCTGCGGCTTGAGATGCGGGACGCTCCGCTTGCCGGTTGCTTTTTTTCTCTTTTGCTGGCGCAGGTTTTTTGTCTTTGCTGCTTAATTCGCGATTTTCCTGCTCATCCTGCTCATCCTCATTCGGGGCATTTTTCAGGCCGCGGTACAGTTTCCACATCGCTGGCAGATTTTTGACGAGCGGGCCGACCTGCTGAATCTGCTGGATCATCGGGCCGACCTGCTGCGCGGTTTTTAAGACATTTTGTGTATTGTTTAAAAACGAACTGATCGAAGAAGGATTTGCGATGGATTTGAAAAGCGATCCGCCTCCCCCGGCGGCACCCCGCTGGAAGGCAGCTGCCGGGTTGGCGGCTGCGCTTTGTCCGCCCCTTTGGAACAGTCTGGATAAAAGCCCTCCGCCCCGTCCTGCAGTTGCGCCTGCTCTACCCGGAAATCCCGGCATTTGCCCTCCGGCTCTGAATTGCCCGGGCATGCCCGGCCCGCCCAGGCGGTTCCCGGCAAACGGATTTCGCTGCATTCCGCCGAACGGGGACGGACTTTGCCGGCCGAAAAAGGGCGACATATTTCTTGGCGGCATCCATTTGACCCCCTTTCTGTTTGGCTTTTTCGTTCAATATTACAATATGCAGGCCAAACGGAAACGTCTGGCATGCAAAAAAAGTTTCTTTCTGCCTGTAAACGGCACAAAAATTTCCATTTGCATACGGGGGCATGCGGAAATTGGCATTTTTCGCGGATGTCGATTATAATAACAAGACGTTCTGCTGCATGAGAAAAGGAGTGGAAACATGAACGGAACAAAATGGGAAGATTTCGGTTTTAAATCATTTATCGAAAAAGCGATCGAACATAAAGGCTTTGCCGAACCGACGGAAATACAGCGAAAAATGATTCCGCTTGTTTTGCGGGGGGAAAGCGCTATCGGACAGTCGCAGACGGGAACGGGGAAAACACATGCTTATGTGTTGCCGCTTTTGCAAAAAGCAGACCCGTCTCTTGCGGAAGTCCAGGCGGTGATTACGGCCCCGACGCGGGAACTGGCGGCACAGATATACCATGAAATCCAGGAAATTTTAAAATGGGAAGAAACAGGCCGTCTTACCGCTAAACTATTTATCGGCGGGACGGACAAGCAGCGGGATATCAGCAAACTGAAAAAACAACCGCAAATTGTAGTTGGCACACCGGGCAGGGTAAATGATCTTGTGAAAGAACAGGCGTTATTTGTCCATACAGCGAAAACGTTTGTTGTCGATGAAGCGGATATTATGCTCGATATGGGCTTTATCGTGGATGTCGACCAAATCGCGGGGAGGATGTCTGAAAAACTGCAAATGCTCGTGTTTTCGGCAACCATTCCCGAAAAATTAAAGCCGTTTTTAAAAAAGTACATGGAAAATCCGAAATTCGAGCAGGTAGCGCCGCGCCAAATCGCAGCGAAAAAAATTGAACATATTTTGATCCCAAAACGCGCGCGGGAGAAAATGGACGTGTTGCATGATGTCCTCGAGGCGTTTAACCCGTACTTGGCGATTGTATTTGCAAACACAAAAGCGATGGTGGATGAAATTGCAGCAGGGCTCTCAGCAAAAGGGATGAAAACGGCCCGCATCCACGGAGACCTCTCGCCGCGGGAACGGGCGAAAACGATGAAACAAATCAAAAACCTGGAATACCGGTACATCATTGCCACTGATTTGGCCGCGCGCGGGATTGATATCGAAGGGGTCAGCCATGTTGTAAACTACGAGCTGCCAAAAGATTTAACGTTTTACGTCCATCGCGCCGGCAGAACGGCCCGCGCCGATCTGTCGGGCATATGCGCGACCATTTACGAACCTTCCGATGAGTTTGCCCTCACCCAGCTTGAGAAAATGGGGATTGCATTTCTCTACCGCGATGTGCGCCGCGGCGAATGGGTGGAACTGGGCGATCGGAACCGCCGCAAAAAGCGGGTAAAAAAGGCGGATCAAACGGAGACTGCGGCGAGAAAGGCAATCGGCAGGCCGAAAAAAGTGAAGCCGGGCTACAAAAAGAAAATGGAACGGCAGATCGAAATGCTGAAAAAACGGCAAAGGAAATTGCAAAAACGGAAATAAAAGGGGAGAAACAGCATGCTTAAAATTGGTTCACATGTCTCGATGAGCGGCAAAAAAATGCTGCTTGCGTCAAGTGAAGAGGCGGTTTCATACGGCGCCAACACATTCATGATTTATACGGGCGCACCGCAAAATACAAGGCGGAAGAAAATTGAGGACTTGAACATTGAAGCCGGCCTTGCCCATATGAAAGAACATGGCATAGAGGAGATTGTCGTCCATGCGCCGTATATCATCAATATCGGCAACACAACAAATCCTGCGACATTTGAACTCGGTGTCCGTTTTTTGCGGTCGGAAATTGAGCGGACGGAGGCGATCGGAGCGAAGCAGATCGTTTTGCACCCGGGCGCCCATGTTGGTGCAGGGCCGGAAAAAGCGATCAAGAAAATCATTGAAGGGCTGAATGAGGTGCTTGTTCCGGAGCAAACCGTCCAGATTGCGCTTGAAACGATGGCCGGCAAAGGATCCGAATGCGGCAGGACGTTTGAGGAACTGGCGGAAATTATAGACGGCGTCAAATACAATGACAAGCTTTCCGTTTGCTTTGATACTTGCCATACCCATGATGCCGGCTATGATGTGAAAAACCGGTTTGATGAAGTGCTGGATGAATTTGACCGGATCATCGGCATTGGCCGCCTGAAAGTATTGCATGTCAATGACAGCAAAAATGAAGCCGGCTCGCACAAAGACCGGCATGAGAATATCGGGTTTGGCCATATCGGATTTGAAGCCCTTGACTATATCGTGCATCACCCGGCGCTTTCTGACATCCCGAAAATTTTGGAAACCCCTTATGTCGGCGAAGACAAAAAGAACCGCAAGCCGCCGTACAAATACGAAATTGCCATGCTTAGAAACAGGAAATTTGACGAAAATCTGCTGGCCAAAATTGTGGAGCAGCCCGCTTGAATCCCGGTCAGGTTTTAAAGCCGCTGAAACAAAACGGTGAGACACTACATTCTTAGTGTCTCATCGTTTTTTGCATCTGGACAGTTTCAGTGGTTTTCGTTTGGCCGGGATTTTTTAAAAATAAACCTCCATTTGCAAAATGAAATATAACTGTAATCTATTTATCAAACCATCAATGCTATAATCAGAAATATCAATAGATTAATAGAACGGAATCTACACATAATGAGAAAAAGCCGATACATAGCAATGGAGGCGTTAAGGTGAATAGGAAGTTTTTGTCGTTAACCGCTGCTGCAGTGATCGCAGGCAGCGCTTTCGTCCCGCTTAGCAAAGCAAATGCAGAAACCGCTGTCAAGAGCATTCAAAACGAGGAGTCGGCCGTTAAGGAAAGCATTTCCGGCAAGCAAAACGAGATTGCGAAGATCGCAGAAAACGCGAAGCAGCTTCAGTCGGATATGGAAAAAATTTCGGCTAAGATCCGCCAAACCAATCAGAAAATCAGTGAAAAAACGCAAGAAGTGTCAGAGACGAAAGACGAGGTCGCATCGTTAAATGAAAAAATGAAAGAAACGCAAAAAAGAATAGAAGAGCGCAACAACGTGCTTGCCCGGCGTGCGCGTGACATTCAACAAAAAGGCGGAGCGGATAGTTATCTGAATGTGCTGCTTGAATCCAGCAGCCTGAGCGATTTTGTCAGCCGAGCGCAAGCGTTAACAACGTTTGTCCAAGCAGACCGCGCCATTTTAAAAGCGCAGGAAAAAGACAACAAAACATTAAATACAGCAAAAGCTGAAGTGGAAAAGAAGCTTCAGAAAGTGCAGTCGGATTTAGCTGAGCTTGAGGAGTTGAAAGAAGCAAACAAATACCAGCTTGCGGACCAGAAAAGCTTAGAAGCGGCGCTGAAGGAGCAAAAACAAGCTGCTGCAGCTGAATTGGCGAAGCTGAAAGACAAGGAAGCTTCCTTAAACGCGCAGGAAAAAGCAGCGCTCGCTGAACTGGAAAGCAAAGAGACCGAGACCGCACCATCTGCTACTGCTGCAAAATCTTCCGCGCCTCAGGAATCGAAGCAGGATGATTCCGCCTCTACCGGCACGAGCACCGGAAGAGACGATTCAAATGGAGAAACTGCGGCACATACACAGAAGGAAAAGACAAAGTCCGGATCCCGCGCAAAACATGTGGCGCGCGTACCTTCCTTTTCTGATGACGGCAGCGCTTCAAACAACGGTTCCGGAACGGTTGAAAAAGCGATCAGCGCCGGTTCAGCTTTAATCGGGCACACTTCCTATAAAATGGGCGGCGGAAGAACGAAAAGCGACATTGCAAACGGGCTTTTTGACTGCTCCTCATTTGTTCATTGGGCCTACGCACAGGCAGGCGTGAACCTGGGTGGCTCCGGTGCGAATACGGATACGCTTGCAGGGCTTGGGCAAGCGGTCAGTGCTTCGCATATGAAACGGGGAGACCTGGTCTTTTTCAATACTTATAAGTACAACGGCCATGTGGGCATTTACCTGGGCGGCGGCAAATTTCTCGATTGCAATAGTTCAGATGGCGTTTCCATCGACACCATGAGCAGCGGTTACTGGAAACAGTGCTTTAATGGCGTTGTCAGGCGCGTAGTGAAATAAGGAAGAACCGGCCGAAAAGCTTTTTCCGGCCGGTTCTTTTTCTATTTTGCCAATAAGACAAACACCCGGTTGATTTCTTTTGCGGTGAGCGGGCTTGTAATTTTTGCAATGTCTTTCAGTGCTTTGCTGCGGGCCTCGTCATCAAAGATGTCCAACTGTTTTCCCCGCACATAATCCGCGATTTTTTCCGCATCTTCGCGGCTGATTTTCACGTTAAACTGCCGCGCGTATTTAAAAAGTTCCGCGCCGGTAATGATATTCACCTTATAATTGACCATATTTTGAATCAGTTTCAATATCCATCACTCTCCCCGCTTCATGTATATGCGGGCCGGGAAGAAATGTTTCAGATGCTTATGGAAGGGGATATTGCCGCGGAGGAAGAAAAGCGATAAGAAGGCGGCAATTACCGGCATTTCCACGTGAACCCCTCCGCGCTTTACAATCTTTCGGAAAGAAGGTATAATGTTTAAATCGGAATGATTCTGATTGAGGAGTTTGCGTATGGAAGAATATGTTGTAGAAGTTTCTGGCCTCTCTTTCCGTTATGACCGGCAGAATGTGCTGGAACAGATCGATTTAAACATACCAAAGGGAGCGTTTCTCGGCATCATTGGCCCGAACGGTTCCGGAAAATCAACCCTGCTAAAGCTCATGCTCGGGCTGTTAAAACCGCAGGAAGGGGAAATCCGCCTTTTCGGCACGCCGCTCAGCCGCTTTAAAGACTGGAGCCGGATCGGTTTTGTCTCGCAAAAAGCCAATGCATTTAATACTGGTTATCCTGCGACCGTTTTAGAAGTGGTCGAAAGCGGCCTGGTGAAAAAAACCGGCCTGTTCCGTTTCCTTGGCCCCGGCGCCAGAAAAGAAGCAATGGAAGCGATCCGCTCAGTCGGGATGGAGGCGTACGCCCATCAAAATATTGGCGAGCTAAGTGGCGGCCAGCAGCAGCGTGTGTTTATCGCGCGGGCCATTGTCAGCAAGCCGGAGATTTTGATGCTGGATGAGCCGACAGTTGGTGTGGACCAGCGCCATGTCCGGTCTTTTTACGAAATGCTGGAGCAGCTGAACAGGGAATGGGGCATTACCCTGATTCTTGTCACACATGATATCGGCGCCGTTTCCGACAAAGTGACGCATGTTGCATGCTTGAACCAGCATTTATATTTCCATGGCGACATCCACGCGTTTCAGCAGTTGGATGAAGAAAAACGTTCATCCTGGTATGCCCACGATGTCCGGTTGCTGGCGCATGAACATGGGTGAGAAGGAGAAACCGAATGATTGCTGCACTTTTTCATTATCATTTTTTACAAAATACATTTTTGGCCGGCATTTTAATCGGCCTGATTGCCCCTTTGATCGGTAGTTTTATTGTCGTACGCCGTTTGTCGCTGATTGCGGATGCGCTCAGCCATGTCACATTGTCCGGGATTGCGATCAGCCTGTTTTTAAGCAGCAAGCTTTCTATTCTTGCCGGGTTGAACCCGCTTTATATTGGCACCGGCTTTTCCGTGCTCGGATCCGTGCTGATCGAGCGGTTGCGCGGGGTTTACCGGCATTATGAAGAACTTGCGATTCCGATTATCATGTCGGGCGGGATTGGCATCGGGCTGATCTTTATTTCTGTGGCCGGAGGGTATAATGTAGATTTGATGAATTACCTGTTCGGCAGCGTAAGCGCGGTAAGCCAGGCTGATCTTTGGCTCATTCTGGGGATTGCCGTCATTGTGGCGGCTGTGATCCTTTTGCTGTATAAGGAACTTTTCCTGCTTTCTTTTGATGAAGAATATGCAAAAGTGTCCGGTATTCCTGCGAAAACGATCCATTTGCTGTTTATGGTGCTGATTGCGCTTGTGATTTCGGCTGCGATGCGGATCGTGGGGATTATGCTTGTATCCGCGCTGATTACGCTCCCGGTAGCGGCCAGCATCCGCATCAGCCGGGGATTTAAACAGACCATTTTGTTTTCCGTTCTTTTTGGCGAAATTTCCGTTTTGGGCGGGCTGGTTACGGCATTTTATCTGAATTTGCCGCCCGGTGGTACAATTGTGGTGATTTCCATCGTCATTTTGCTTTTGGCGGTTTATATGAAACGATTCCGGCCCGGTGCCGGTTTGAACAAAAAGAAGGTGTGAACATGCTTTTGGATGAGGCAATTGAAATCTTGAAGGAAAACGGCTATAAGCATACAGGAAAAAGGGAAAAAATGCTCGATTTGTTTTCGGAGAGCAATAAGTATTTGACGGCAAAAGACGTGCTCGAATGGATGAAAGATGCGTATCCGGGCCTCAGTTTTGATACGATCTACAGGAATTTATCGCTTTTTGCTGAACTTGGCATACTGGAAGTGACAGAGCTGTCCGGTGAAAAGCATTTCCGTTTCAAATGCTCGACAAACCACCACCATCACCATTTTATTTGCCTGGCGTGCGGGAAGACGAAAGAAATCCCGGATTGCCCGATGCCAATGGTGAGCGGTTTGGAAGGGTATGCCATTTCCGGCCATAAGTTTGAAATTTACGGCACGTGCCCGGAATGCATGGCAGATGAAACGCGGCAAAATATTTAACAAACCCTGCTTCCGGCAGGGTTTGTTTTTGCTAGTGCGCCGTGCATGGCGATTCGCTAGGCGGTGTAAGTCCGCTATGGGGGTAGGTAGCGACCAACCATTAGCCAAGAGCAAGGGTGTCCATCGTGAGATGGAATCTGAAGGAAGCTGGAGGCAAAATTCTGACCCGAGGAACACGAACATCATTAGGCGTACTCTCACAGGGTAAGGCTGCTGAACAAGTCAAAGCCCAAAAGCTATCCGGATGTGGAAACGTAAATGGTGCGGGTACATGGAATGAAAGTGAATCACCTTACCACGGGAGGTCTCACGGACAGGTGGAAACAGAGTATGAAACCTGGTTGAAACAAGATTTGCCGTGAGAAGTCAGCAGAAGCCATAGTACGGAGATGCCTGGAGCATCGAAGGAAGGGCTGAACTAAAGGAAGTGGAAGTCAATGAAAGTTACCGAAGAAACGAACAAATGCAGAAAACAGGAAGAAACCTGCTGTCAAAAAGATACTGCGGAACAGGAAGGATATGACAGAGGGCATAGTTTCAAGAGGATAACTGAAAACAACACCACTAACACCAACAGACAGAACGAATGGATGCTCGAACGAATCCTTTCAAGTAATAACCTGCACCGTGCCTATAAAAAGGTAAAGAAAAACAAAGGTGCGGGCGGTGTCGATGGAATGAAAACAGGTGAACTTTTGGCATACCTAACTGAACATCAGAGGGAACTCGTCCTCTCCATTCGAAATGGGACATACAAGCCCCAACCCGTTAGAAGGGTAGAAATACCAAAAGACAACGGGAAAACAAGGAAACTTGGAATACCAACGGTAGTAGACCGAGTCATCCAACAAGCCATTTCGCAGGTCCTAGTCCCTATATATGAAAGAAAGTTCTCAGACAATAGCTATGGTTTCCGACCACATAGAAGTACAAATCAGGCACTTCTCAAGTGCCAAAAGAATGTAAATGAAGGATACCAGTATGTAGTAGACCTGGACTTAGAACAGTACTTTGACACGGTAAACCATAGTAAGCTTATCCAGATATTGAGTGAAACAATTCACGACGGACGTGTAATCTCCTTAATCCATAAATTCCTAAATGCAGGTGTTATGATCAAAGGAATAAGGACAACAAATGATTTCGGTGTTCCACAAGGAGGACCACTAAGTCCGCTTCTTGCCAATGTAATGTTAAACGAATTGGATAAAGAAATGGAAGCAAGAAATCACCGATTTGTCCGTTACGCTGATGATGTGATCATATTCTGTAAAAGCCGAAGAAGCTGCGAAAGAACATACCATAACATTCTCCCATTCATTGAGAGGAAATTGCTGTTTCTGACATCCAAAA
>NZ_JARTJQ010000028.1:101834-118366 GCF_036225245.1 Weizmannia sp. CD-2023 | reverse complement strand
CGTAACTAAAAACGGCAATCGGCAATACCGGTTTCCGGTGCCGGAGACTGATCATCATGTAATAACGAAACATGCGTTCAGGAAAAGGCTTCTCGTAATACGACTGCGGCTCTACATGGATGAGAATCACGGTATCTTTGCCTTTTACCTTCGTTTCGGCAAGGATGTCAACCCGTTTTTGCTCACCGCCTGGAAAGTCCGTAAACTGTTCCTGCGACAAAAACCGCACCCGGCGGTAGTCGAGATCCGCTGCCACATCCGGGAAAAACGCCTCCATAAACTCCTGAAAAAAGTTTTGGATCAGCTCCTTAAAAAAACGATCATGCACGTGATAACCGGCATGTTTTTCCATTACAAGTTCCAATGGCAACACCCCTTTTCTCATTTTTCAGTTTTATTATAAAGGACAAACGTTCGTTTTTCAAGTGGATTTTGCAAATTTGGTCCGGCATTCTCCTTTTGCATATTTCTTATCAATTTATCGTAACCAATAAAGCCCTCCATGATTTATACAAAAACTGTTCAAAACCTGAATATATGGCACTATGAAGGAAATGTCGCAGGTGGCGCAATGAATGAGATTTGTGGTGCAAAATTCATTCAATTTTCGCCTTATTTTTCCGTATCAGAGAAAAAGAAAAACGACTGCAAATGCAGTCGTATCAAGGGTTTAAAAAATTTTAAGCTAATTGTTCAGTTTTTAGAAAACGCCCTCGGCAGGAATCGAACCCACATTTTGAGAACCGGAATCTCACGTGCTATCCTTTGCACCACGAGGGCAATAAGTGATTCAACAATAATAGATTATAAAGGACAATGAACAAAAAAGCAAGCCCCTTTTTGGTTTTATTTTATCGGAATTTGGTTATGATGGGTATTGTAGTTCAGGTGAAGGCAATTCTTTTGACCTTCATTGACCAATATTGTATGATCAGTACATAAGGATGGAGAATAATTCCTTTAACATCCATGATATAGCATATGATGGACCATTCCGAAGAGAAGAAGGAGGATACTCAATATGAATTTAATTCCCACAGTAATTGAACAAACAAACCGCGGGGAACGCGCATACGACATTTATTCCCGCCTGTTAAAAGACCGGATTATTATGCTTGGCAGCGCGATTGACGACAATGTTTCCAACTCGATTGTTTCCCAGCTTTTGTTCCTGGAAGCGGAAAACCCTGAAAAAGATATTTATCTTTATATTAACAGTCCTGGCGGGAGTGTCACTGCGGGCCTTGCCATTTATGACACCATGCAGATCATCAAACCGGACGTGCAAACGATTTGCGTCGGGATGGCTGCATCAATGGGCTCCGTGCTGTTGACCGCCGGCACGAAAGGGAAACGTTATGCCCTGCCGAACAGCGAAGTGATGATTCACCAACCATTAGGCGGCGCCCAAGGCCAGGCAACAGAAATTGAAATCGCGGCAAAACATATTTTGTATACGCGCGCGAAATTAAACAAAATTTTGTCCGACCATACCGGCCAGCCGATTGAAGTGATCGAAAGGGATACAGACCGCGATAACTTCATGAGCGCGGAAAAAGCAAAAGAATATGGTTTGATTGACCATATTATGACAAAAAAGAATTGAAATAAGATTGAACAAGGCCGTCCGCAAGCGGGCGGCCTTGTGCTGTGTTTGAAAAACCCGCAGGCTGACGGCCGCATGCGCTTACATCAGGACGGAAGTTTTTCTTTCCCTTCAATATAGTTCGCCAAGTGTTCAAAAGCTTCTTCTTCATCGCTCCCGTCCACGCTCAGCGTAACAGTTTCCCCGTGGCCCGCAGCAAGGGTCATCAGCCCCATAATGCTTTTTGCATTTACCTTTCTTCCTTCTTTTTCAAGAAAAATTTCCGATGAAAAGCGGGTGGCTTCCTGGACAAATTGGGCTGCAGGGCGCGCCTGCAAACCGGATTTTAATTTCACTTCCAATTGTTTTTCGATCACGATAACCCTCTCCTTTCAAGTAGCAGGACAGGGGCGCCTTCTGCCAATACGCCCCCCGTCTTTATACTTTTTAAACCTATCCATCTTACATGATTAATTTTTGGCACCCATTATGAATTTTTATTGACAGGCCCGTTTGCCCGCAGTTTCTCGGCAATTTCATCGATTTTGCGGAGCCGGTGATTGATGCCGGATTTGCTAATATGTCCGCCGGACACCATTTCGCCGAGTTCCTTCAAAGTCACATCCTGGTGGTTCACGCGCAATACTGCAATCTCGCGCAGTTTCTCCGGCAGTGCATCAAGGCCGACCGTTTCTTCAATATAGCGAATGTTTTCCACTTGACGGAGGGCGGCTCCGATCGTTTTATTCAAATTGGCCGTTTCGCAATTGACGAGCCGGTTGACGGAATTGCGCATATCCCGAACAATCCGGACATCTTCAAACCGGAGCAGGGCATGATGGGCACCGATAATATTGAGAAACTCCGTAATCTTTTCCGCTTCTTTTAAATACGTAATATATCCTTTTTTTCTTTCAAGCGTTTTGCTGTTTAAATGAAACCCGTTCATCAGGCGGCATAGTGCATCGTTGTGTTCTTTATATTGGGAGGAAATTTCCAAATGATAAGAGGAAGTTTCCGGATTGTTAACGGATCCGCCCGCCAGAAAAGCCCCGCGCAAATAGGAGCGTTTGCAGCACTTCTTCTTCAGCAGTTCCGGGGAAATGTTCCGGGTAAAGGTAAAATGTTCGCCGAGAATATGCAAATCTTCCAATATTTCTTTTGCCCGGGCCTTCAGCCTGACAATGTAGACGTTGTTTTTTTTCAGGCGCATTTTTTTCCTGACTAATAATTCCACCGGGACATCATATAATCTTTTTACAAGGACGTAAATCCGCCGGGCAATGGCGGCATTTTCCGTCTGCACATTGACAACCAGCACCTTGTTGGAAAAAGATAAAGATCCGTTCATCCGGATCAGTGCCGATAATTCGGATCTCACGCAGCAATCTTTTACTGCTAAATTGGTCAGCTCTTTTTTGATCTCTGATGCAAATGACATCCTCCAGGCCCCTCCCTTGGCAAAATGTAAATCTGTGCAAAAAAATGCACACGAAAAGGGGATGTTCCACCTTTATCCTTTACCGGGCACTGGAGCGTGAAAACCATTGTTGCTTTTTCAAAATATCATAAAGGATTTCGGCAACTTTTTCCGTATCGTGACGGATAACCCCGCCTTTATACGTTAAAATATTTCCCGAAACCACCTCCAGGCCGAGCCCCATTAAACGCTTCACGTCGTATACAACAGGCTGTGCCAGCTCCTTGCGATACCGGTGCATAACCGGTTCCGGCACATCTTCATCATTAACGAGGATCGTATCAATACAGGCACTACCCATATGGTTGAAAATCGCCTGCACATGATCCGCGGCAGTATAATGATTCGTCTCGCCCGCCTGCGTCATCAAATTGCATACATACACTTTTTTCGCGTGTGCATGGCATACTGCTTCTCCAAGACCCGGCACCATTAAATTCGGCAAAATACTTGTATAAAGGCTGCCCGGGCCGATCACGATCAAGTCAGCTTCCTGAATGGCCGTTAATGTTTCCGGAAGCGGCTGAATGACTTCAGGCGTCAAAAACACCCTTTTGATTTTTTTGCCGGAACACGGAATTTTGGATTCTCCGGAAACGATCGATCCGTCTTCCATTTCGGCGTGCAACACGACACTTTGGTTGGCGGATGGTAAGACCTGCCCCCGGACATTCAGGACTTTGCTCAGTTCCTTTACGGCGTGCACAAAATCTCCAGTTATCGAAGTGAGCGCCGCAATAATTAGATTGCCAAGCGAATGCCCGGAAAGTTCATCGCCGGTTTCAAAGCGGTGCTGGAACATTTTTTCAAGCAGCGGCTCCACATCGGATAGAGCCGCGAGCACATTGCGGATGTCCCCCGGGGAAGGCATATCCATTTCATTGCGGATTCTTCCGGAACTCCCGCCGTCATCTGCAACGGTTACAATGGCACTGATCTCAACCGGGTATTTTTTCAACCCCCGCAAAAGCACGGGAAGCCCCGTCCCGCCTCCGATCAGCACAATTTTCGGATGCCTCATGGCTTATGCTCCTCTTTTCTTTTAATATCACGGTGAGAAATCGTTGTATGATAGTCTTTTTCAAAAAAATGGCCGATATACTCGGCAAGCGCTACGGAACGGTGCTGGCCGCCCGTGCACCCGATGCCGATCACCAGCTGGCTTTTTCCTTCCCGTTTGTAATGCGGGAGCATAAAAGCAAGCAAATCGGTCAGCTTTTCAAGAAATTTTTGCGTTTCATTCCATTTTAAAACGTAAGTGTATACCTCTTCGTCCAGTCCGGTTTTCGGGCGCATATGCTCAATGTAGAACGGATTCGGCAAAAACCGGACATCAAAAACAAGGTCGCAGTCAATCGGAATGCCGTTTTTGAAGCCGAACGACAGGACATTGACCGTGAAAACCGACTGCTTATTCGCCGAAAACTCCAACACGATTTTTTCGCGGAGTTCGCGCGGTTTTAAATTGGATGTGTTGAGAATAAGCTGCGCACGCCCTTTCAGCTCCTCGAGGATTTTTCTTTCCTGCTGTATTCCTTCGAGCGGCGTCCCATCCGGCGAAAGCGGATGGGACCGGCGCGTTTCTTTATACCTGCGCACGAGCACAGAATCATCCGCATCCAAAAATAAAATGGTGGGCGTAACCCACGAAGACTTGTCAAGTTCATCCAGTGCCCGGAACAAGTCATCAAAGAATTCACGGCCGCGCAAATCCATTACAAGCGCGACTTTATTCATTTTATTACTGGCATCTTTCATCAGTTCCAGAAATTTTGGCAAAAGCGTCGGCGGCAAATTATCGACACAGAAAAACCCGAGATCCTCCAGGCTTTGGATCGCAACTGTTTTTCCGGCCCCACTCATGCCGGTAATGATGACAAACTGCATTTGATTTCCTTCTAAACCCATTCTTTTTCCCCCTGACGGAAAATTTAGCATGGCGTTTCAGCTTGGATCGAGCCTGTATGAAAGCAATTCAAAG
This sequence comes from Weizmannia sp. CD-2023, assembly GCF_036225245.1. Lineage (NCBI taxonomy): Bacteria > Bacillati > Bacillota > Bacilli > Caryophanales > Bacillaceae > Heyndrickxia > Weizmannia sp. CD-2023. The sequence goes on along the minus strand of NZ_JARTJQ010000028.1, from coordinate 113,320 downwards.
TCGGGCGTGTACGTAAACTGGCCGTAGATGATGCCGCTTCCGTGAACCATATATTCCAAGATATGGGTATCCCCCGCCGCCATCGGCAAGTTCTTCATTTCATCAATGGCATGCCACTGCAAAATTCCTTCAGCAGATTGCTCGAAGTTTTTGCCGTCGCCGTCTGTGGCAACAAACGTAAACATCATCCATTCAGACACGGGTTTATCCCCGTCTTTGATGACAATGGTGAAAACGCCTTTTAAATCAGGATGTTTTAAATAGATGCCCGTTTCTTCACGGTATTCGCGAATGACAGCTTCACGGACCGTTTCTCCTTGCTCCATTTTCCCACCGGGTGCAACCCACCAGTTGCGCCGCGGCTTTTGCAGCAATAAAACCTGTCCGTCTTTGATGAATACACAATTTGTTATTCTTTGCAAAGAAGTCACCTCATATCTGAACCGGAATGATGCGGACAAATCCGCATCTATTCAACCGATGGATAAACCTTTCCCGTGCGTAAAACCATGTACCTTTTTATTATACTATTAATGAAATGGTTGAACAATGAATGCACCTGCCCCGTTTGTGTCAAGTTTTCCCCAATCGTGAAAATCGCATGGGTGAGGACAAGTCCGTGGCTCCTGAACTTTGATTTGTCTTTCACCGGGCAGATGAAGGACAAATGGCTGGCAGCTGCGCTTTGTTTTGTCTTTCATTATGCCGGTGAAGGACAGAATACTGGCAGCCATCTTATAAAATGTCTTTCATCGGGGTGATGAAGGACAAATCGATACCCGTCATACCTTGTTTTGTCTTTCATCGCATCGATGAGGGACAAATGGCAAGCAGTCGCGCTTTGTTTTGTCTTTCATCAAACCGGTGAAGGACAAATAGGCGCCCGCCACCCTTTAAAATGTCTTTCATCTCCCGTATAAACGAGCCAGCGCATTTATCAGCCGGAAAAAGCAGCGCAATATCCCGCACCGCAATTTTTGCGCAAAAAAAGAGCACAGGATTTTCCTGTGCCTGGGAGATAGGTTCCTTGAACCGCTTATAGCCGGAGCCATAAGTGTTCTTGGTTCAAACATATAAAAAAGGGGGTCAATTTATATTTACATCATACCGCAAGTTTATTTCATGCGGGTTACAAACACGTTAAAACCACTTGACGTTTTCCCTGTTTTTAGCAAAATGCCGGGGATACACGCCTTTTTATCCAGTAATCAACCGGCTTTCATGGCTTCTTTCACTTCTTCTACATAATGCTGGGCGTTTTGTGCGGCAATGCTGCCGTCGCCTGTTGCCGTGACGATTTGGCGGAGCGTTTTTTCGCGGACATCGCCGGCTGCAAAAATGCCCGGAATTTTCGTTTCCATTTCCTCATTCGTCAAAATATAACCGGCTTCATTCGTAATGCCCAGGTTTTCAAAAGGCTTGGTCAAAGGCACCATGCCAATATAAATGAAAACGCCGTCCGTTTTAAATGGTTTTTCTGATCCGTCCACAGTCGAAACGAGCGTCACAGAGCCGACTTTTCCGTTTTCTTCATGGATTTCTTTCACCGTATGATTCCAGATAAAGTCAATTTTTTCATTTTTAAAAGCCCGGTCCTGCAGGATTTTTTGCGCCCGCAGCTGATCACGCCGGTGCACAATCGTCACTTTATTGGCAAAGCGCGTCAGGTAATTTCCCTCTTCAACAGCCGAGTCACCGCCGCCAACGACAACGAGGTCTTTTCCTTTGAAGAAAGCGCCGTCGCACACTGCACAATAAGAAACGCCGCGGCCGCCCAGTTCGTTTTCGCCTTTGACACCGAGTTTCTTATATTGGGCGCCCGTTGCGATAATCACAGCAAGCGCTTTGTATGCTTTTGTGCCCGCTTTGACAATTTTATAATCCCCGTCTGTGTCAATGCCTTTAATATCGCCGTATGCATATTCGGCACCAAACTTTTTGGCATGTTCAAACATTTTATTTGACAGCTCCGGGCCGAGAATCGATTCATAACCCGGATAGTTTTCCACTTCTTCCGTGTTGACCATCTGGCCGCCCGGAACGCCGCGCTCGATCATCAAGGTTTTCAAGTCTGACCGCGATGCGTAAACGGCAGCTGTCATCCCGGCAGGCCCCGCCCCGATAATGATCACATCATAAATTTGTTCTTCACTCATCGTTTGTACCACTCCTTATTGAAGGGCCGCGGCCGGGAAACCGCAGGCCGCCTGTTTTCATCGTTCCACAAAGATGCAATTCCATACGATTTTTTCGAAAAAACCCCACTTTCTTTTATGCAGTGGGGTTTTCTTTCATTCTCTATAGTAAAGGAATATTGGTTTATCGTCCATTCTTGTGCTTAAAGGAGCGATTTGATCCGGTTTGCGTATTTCCTTAACGTGGAGACGGAAATCCGGTACTCCTTTGCAATCGCCTGCTGGGACACTTTGTCGCCTTTTTGGCGGTGCCACAAGTAATCGATAGCGGCGGCAAAACCGGACTCATTTTGAAACCGTTCCCCGCGTTTCAGACCGGTTAAAAAAATCGAAAACCAGGCGAGCATTAAGTTCGTATAGCCCGGAAACATCGGACCGTAATGGCTGTGGAGGATACATGCAATATTGTGGCCGCGCACAAACACCTCATCCGGGTCAAACGATTCGCGAATATCCGACTCCAGCACATGGGCGAGATAAATTTTTTCGGTCAGCGTAAAATCGTCAAGCGGTTTAAAATCCGGATGCGATACGATATCCGAACGATTGGAAGACAATCCGATCATGAAAATTCCGAAGAACCGCTCGGACAACTCCGTGCTGTTCAACCTGTCCAAAATAAATTGGACATTTTTCTCGTTCATTTTCTTTTTCATTTCCCGGTTCCATGGTTCGCAGCCTTTTTTCTCCGGATTCAGTTCCACAAGCTGCTCCCAGGCGGCTTCTGCTGCCTGTTGCCGGTTCGTATGGTAAGCCGCCCGCGAAAGCCAGTAGTAAAACGAAGCATCACCGTCAAACCCAACTTTTTTCAACCGGTTCAGCCAAAGGTACGCCTCTTCATAGCACCCGACAATTGCAAATGTTGCACCGAGTTTATATTGATGGTCCAGTAACACCGGCCGAACTTTTTCAAGGCCGCGTAAAATCTGTTCCAGCTTTTCGTCATCGCGTTTATGGTAGTAAAAAACCGCTAAATTGCAAAGTGCATGAAGGTTGCCAGGGTTCTTTTCGAGCAAATCCATCAGTACCTCGACCGCTTTTTCCGTCTGGCCAAGGTAAAAACACGCAAGCGCCATGTTGTTGTAGGCAGACCAGAAATCGGGGTATTTCTTGATCAGTTTATGCAACTCCGAAAGCGCCGTATCGAAATGTCCCGCTTCGAGATACCGCCTTGCTTCCTCTTGTCTGGCCATGAGTTCGTCCTGTTCATACGAAATAGCGCCCGTTTCGTCCTCTTCTTCCAAATCAAGCACATAAATGAGTTCTTCTGCTTCTTCCCTGTACTCGCCAAACGGGTCCAGTTCAAGATATTTTCGCGCATGGTATAAAGCTTCGTTAAAAAATCCGAGATCCGCATAATTATTGGCAATAAAATAATGGCATTCGACCATGCCGGGATCGAGTTTTGCTAAAATATGGCGAAAAATGTCAATCGCCTTCCGAAACGCTTCACAATGGGTATAAATGATCGCAAGCTGGCAGGCGATGACCGGATCATACGGGTCAAGCTGGGCAGCGCGCTGCATATATTTCAATGCCTTTTTGATGTCATGGCGGTCATAAGCCTGGACACCTTTATTAAAATAGTATTCTCCCGTTGGTACAAAAGACAGCACATTGTCATGTTCCTGCCTTAATTTGGAATCTTTGCTCATGTTGTTCCCTCACAAACAAGTAACATTCATCGTTTCTTGTAGTATAACATACAATTGGAAAGCCTTTAACCTTTTGGGATAAAGTAATTCTTCCCTTTTTTATCGTTTTGTTTGTTCCGGGTCTTTCTTTTCGCTACTTTTCTGCCTGATTTGAAGCGGATTCCCGCAAGCAAAGGCACCAGCCGGCACATCTTTATGGACGACAGAACCGGCGGCCACCACCGCCCTGTCTCCGATCGTTACACCTGGAAGGATCGTCGTGTTCGCCCCAATCATCACGTCATCCCCAATCACAACTTCACCGATTCGGTATTCATCAATCAAATATTCATGCGCGAGAATGGTCGTATGATAGCCGATCACGCAATTTTTGCCGACTGTGATCATCTCCGGGAACAGAATATCGACAAGCGCTTTGTAGGCAAAAGCCGTCCTGTCCCCGACTTGCATGTGCAAAAAGGTGCGGTACATTTGGTTTTTGAAGCGCAAAAACGGAAGAAAGCGCGCAATTTCAATGACAAGCACGTTTTTAAAAACTTTCCAGAATGAAACGGTTTTATAAATTTGCCAAAGGGCATTCGATCCTTTAACCGGATACCGCTTTGTATTTCTCATTTTACATGGACCCCGACAATTTCAGCAAGATCCGGCATCGTTTCGAGCATAAAATCCGGGTTGTATTGCTCAAGAAAAGCGCGCCCTTTTGCCGACCATGCGACACCGGCCGACAAGGTGCCGGCATTTTTCCCCGCTTCGATATCATGGTAATTATCTCCGATCATGATCGCTTCTTCCGGCTTCGAACCGAGAAGGCGGAGCGCTTTTTGGACAGGCTCCGGATCCGGTTTGGCCTTTTTGACATCATCAAGCGCCACCACCACGTCAAAAAACGGTTCCAATTTTGCAAGTTTCAGCCCTTTCATGATGGTGCCCTTCATTTTTGTTGAAACAATCCCGAGTTTAAAGCGGTGTTCCTTAAGCATTTTAATCGTGTCATATACGCCCGGAAATTCCTTGACAAGCGCATCATGCTGCTGAATATTATACGCCCGGTATTTGGCAGTCATTTCCTCCGCCCGTTCCGGATCGATCGACGCAAACGTGTCGATTAAAGGCGGGCCGTTAAAAATGAGCACGTCCCCGCGGCTGTAACGGCCCGGATAGTACGCATTGAGCGTATATAAAAAGGATTGGATAATCAATTCGTTTGTGTCAATTAAAGTGCCGTCAAAGTCAAACAGCAATGTCGTAATCCGGTCTTTCAATCTGCTTCCCTCTTTCTTTTCAAGGCTCAAAAACGTTTGGCTGTCAAGCCCGTTTTTCTGCCAGCAACGGGCTGAACCATCCGGAAAAATCAATCCTTTTTCACTGCTCGTCGTATCGTTTGGCCGATAAGCCTGTTTTTCTGCGGTAAAACCAGAGAAGAAGCGCGCAAACAATCAAGATGAAGGATACAACTTGCGCCATGCGGATATGCGCAGTCAACATCAGGCTGTCCGTCCGCAAACCTTCGATAAAGAACCGGCCGATCGAGTACCAGATAAGATAGGTCAGAAAAATTTCGCCCCTGTGCATCGCCGCCCGCCTTCTCAACAAAAGCAAAAAGATGAAACCTGCAAGATCCCAAAGTGATTCGTATAAAAATGTTGGCTGGTAATAAGTGCCGTTTATGTACATTTGATTAATGATCCAGTCCGGGAGATGCAAGTTCTCGAGAAAAGCCCTGGATACAGCCCGACCGTGCGCCTCCTGATTCATAAAATTGCCCCAGCGCCCGATCGCCTGCCCTAAAATCAGGCTTGGGGCAACGATATCCGCAATTTTCCAGAAAGAAACGCCCTTTGCACGTGTAAAAAGAATGGCGGTGACCACCGCCCCAATCAGCGCGCCGTGAATGGCAATACCGCCATTCCAAATTTTAATGATTTCACTTGTATGTTGGGCATAATACTTCCATTCAAACAGGACATAGTAAATCCGGGCGCAAATAATGGAAATCGGAATCGCCCATATGCATAAATCGGCAATGATATTTTGGTCAACCGAAAGCCGGTCAGCTTCCCGCATCGCAAGGGCAAGGCCCAAAAGAATGCCACAGCCGATAATGATTCCGTACCAGTGCACACTAAACCCGCCTAAATGAAACGCAATCGGATCCAGCGGGGTAATATTCGAATCCATTTTTCACAACCACTCCTTCTTTTCCGCGCCGTAAAGGCCAGCCTAAAATACAGCCGGCCATTTTTACGGTTCGTTCTTTTCTTCTTCCGTTCCCTGCTCGTGTTCTTCGATGACGTTTGCAAGCTTGGCCGTAAATTGCCGCGCCGCATTGACACCCATATTTTTCAGGCGGTAATTCATCGCCGCCACTTCGATGATAATGGCGAGGTTCCGCCCCGGCCGCACCGGTACCGTCATCTTTGTAATTTCGGTATCAAGGATTTTGACTTTTTCCTCATCCAGCCCGAGCCGGTCATATTGCTTATGCTCGTCCCATAACTCGAGATTGGCAATCATAGTAATTTTTTTATGGCTTCGGACCGCACCAGCGCCAAACAGCGTCATAACATTGATAATGCCAAGGCCGCGGATTTCAAGCAAATGCTCGATCAATTCCGGCGCATGCCCGATCAGAGATCCTTCTTCTTCCTGGACAATCTCCACGCAGTCATCCGCGACAAGGCGGTGCCCCCTTTTGACAAGTTCAAGCGCTGTTTCGCTTTTTCCGACCCCGCTCTTGCCGGTGATCAGAACGCCGACCCCGTACACATCTACAAGCACACCATGGATGGCTGTTGCCGGGGCGAGCTTATATTCCAAATAATTGGTTAAGCGGCTTGAAAACCGGGTTGTTTTCATCGGGGTCCGCATCACAGGGATCGATTTTTCTTCGGAAGCTTCTATTAACTCATCCGGTACTTCCAAATTTCGTGATATCACGATGCCCGGTGTAATATCGCTGCATAAGTTGTCCATCCTGCTTTTCCGTTCTTCCGGCGAGAGCCTCTTGCTGAATGTGATTTCCGTCATCCCGAGCAGCTGGATCCGGTCGGCCGGATAGTAATCGAAAAATCCCGTCATCTCGAGCCCCGGCCTTGAAATATCGCTTGTGGTAATCGGGCGGTGAATGCCCTCTTCCCCACTGATCAATTCCAGATTAAAATGTTCAATCATATCTGCTACGCGCACCTTTGCCACTGTAATTCCTCCTGTTAAGTCCGGATGAAAACCACCGGAACGGCTTGTTGATGATTCAAAGGCTTCTTATTATTTTATCATTTCCCAAAGGGCCCGTTCCACCCTTTTCAACCAAAAATCATCCTGTGCCGTGTAAAACTGCGTTAGAGCGGTTCAGGGCCTAATGGCAAATCAGAGCGGATGCTGCTTTTCTCCTCTTCCAAAAGGGCGGACGCTATAAATGAACGAAAAATCGCCACCCTGTTGTAAAAAGATGGATGCTTCATGCTTAAGTCCTTTGAAATAAATGCCGGGCGGTGCGTTTTCATTGTAAAAATAGTTTGGCTGCTTGAAAATGATTTAGCCTATCGGGCCATGGCATGAAAAAACGGCGGGTATTCGCCGCCGTTTTTTCAAAGCTCCGGTGTCGGGCCGCCGCGTATCTTATTTTCGGAATACGGTTTCCTGTAAAATTAAGTTTACGACCGCCATGATGATCGCAACGAAAAAAGCCATGCCGAAGCTGTCAATTTCAAAACTTGCGCCCATCAGTTCATCCGTCAGCACAAGCGTCATGGCGTTAATGACGAGCAAAAAGATGCCCAAGGTCAGAATCGTGATCGGCAATGTAAGCAAAATCAGGATTGGCCGTACCAGAATATTTAAAATGGACAAGACGAGACTTGACATGACGGCAGCCCCAATATTTTCGACATAAAAGCCGTGAAAATAGCCGGAAAGTGCAATAAACAACACCGCATTGATCAAAATTCCAAGTAACCAGCGCATGATCATCAAACCTTTTCTGTGTGGTTCTTTTTACAGTATATAACGGCATAGCAGTTGATTCCAGCAGCAGAGCAGGTACGCATCTTTTTTTCGCGAAATTTCTGCTCCCCCGGCAAAAATACGATTATGCTTCCGGGCTTTCTTCTTTCTCCGCCTTTTGTTCGTTAATCGTGATGGACCCCGTTTTCGCGTCGGCAAAAATATATAATGCGGGCTCGGTGGTACCTTTTCTGCTAAATCTGGCCACTTTCTGAATCATTTCTTTTCGTTCTTCATATTTTTCCATGCCTTGAAGGTCAATCGCAAAGTTGCCGAAGTTGGTTTTTCCTTCCCCGTGTACGGAGATGTTTTCCGGGATGGTCATTTCAATGTTTCCGGAGACGGTCTTGCTGTGCAATGAATCGGCGCCCGGAGCCATTTTTACCGTAATATTGCCGTTAAAGGCTTCAAAGTCTGACCGCCTGCAAGCACCGTTCCACCGGATATCCCCGTTCATCGTCTGTACTTCAACCTGCCCGATTGTATTTCCGTCAAAATCAACGGTGCCGTTTCCCGTTTCGACTTCCGCCGTTTCCAAATCGGCATGTTCCACAAGTACTTTTCCGTGGAGTGTTTTCACTTTTAACTGGTCTGCCTGAATGTCCTTCACCTGGACGTTTCCATTGAAAGTGCTCAACGTGATTTTCCGGTAGCGGGACGCCGGAACATAAACGGCTGTATCCACTTTCATCCATTTGGATTGCGTAGAAAACACAAGCCTGCCGCCCTCCACCGAAAACGTGCTATTGTTCAGCAGAAAACTGCGGGCATCTTCCCTGTCATTGGTGCGGTACACTTTTGCCTGGCATTCTATCCGCACATCTTCCTGATCCCATTGTTTAAACGTTAAATGCCCGTTTGCGATATCTAATTCAATCGTATCGGTTTCCGGCAGGCTTTGCTGGAAAACATGGGAAACTTCGGCAGACTGGCCTAGCTGGAGATCAAAGTCCTTTATTTTTTTCAGCGCGCCGCCGACAAGATCAAACAACTTTTCTTTCGTTTCATTAAAATTCCGGTCTGCGTCGCGGAACTTTTTCTGTCCGGTGGTACTACCAGCCTCGCCGCTGCCGCCGTTTGTAGCCTGTTCCCCGTTTTCTGCCGGATCCTCTTTCAGCGCCATTTGTCCCGCCTCTTCCCGGTCCAAAGCCTCCAACAGCGTCAGCGCCTCATCCGTCGACAATTTCCCATCCTTCACCATATCCAAAATCCGTTTTCGTTTGTTTTCCATGGGAGCCTCCTTTTTCGGATTACAATCTCTATATGAATACGGCTTGAAGAAGTAAAAGTTTCAAGAGTAACCATAGAAATTTACTTTGTTTAACATTCATATTATAGTCATACTTGATAAATCAATTGCAGTCTTTAATTTCCAATAACAATAGTACCTTGATTTAATTTTCAATAATGAAAAAAACAACATAAACAGTCTAAAACAAAGGTTTGAATTCTGTCCTATTTAGACATATAATGAGGAAGTGTCGGGATAAATGTTGAATGCCCGTATGAGACGTGTATTGTGTTCAATTGGCCGTGTTTTTGTGAGGAGTTTACGTATGAAAAAGACTTTGAAAAACATCGCACAGCAAATTTACTTTCTGGCCATGCTGGTGATCGGGAAATTGCCCGCCAAAAAGAACGTGATTATGTTTGAGAGCTTTCAGGGCAAGCAGTACAGCGATAATCCACGGGCGATATATGAATATATCAAAGCGCATTACCCGGGCTATACTTGTTACTGGAGCGCACACAAAAACTTCTTACATAACTTTCAAAATAAAGACGTCCGCTATATTAAAAGGCTGTCTCCTTACTGGGTATATATGATGGCTAGGGCCCGTTACTGGGTGACCAACAGCCGGATGCCTTTATGGATTCCGAAGCCGAAACATACCGTATATCTTCAAACATGGCACGGGACGCCTTTGAAAAAACTTGCAAATGATATGGAAGAAGTGCATATTCCGGGAACTACGGCTGACCAGTATAAAAAAGATTTTTTGAAAGAGGCGGGGAAGTGGGATTTCTTAATTTCGCCCAATGCCTATTCAACAGCCATTTTCCGGAGCGCTTTTCAATTCCGCCAGGCGATACTTGAAACCGGGTATCCGCGTAATGATATTTTAGCCGCCCAAAACAACCGTGACTCTATTAAGGCATTAAAAAGCAAACTGGGGCTTCCGGCTGATAAGAAAGTGATTCTTTATGCCCCTACCTGGCGGGATAACCAAATTCATGAAACCGGGAAGTACCGGTTTGAATTAAAACTTGATTTAGATCAGTTGCAGCATCATCTGAGCCATGATTATATCTTAATTTTACGGATGCATTATTTGGTTGCGGAACAATTGGATTTAGCACCTTATCAAGGTTTTGCCTATGATTTTTCCAATTATGAAGATATCGCGCAGCTTTATTTAATTTCTGATTTGCTGATCACGGATTATTCATCCGTATTTTTTGATTATGCCATTTTAAAACGGCCGATGCTTTTCTTCGTATACGATATTGAAGAATACCGAGACCATTTGCGCGGTTTTTATTTTGATTTTGAAAAAGAGGCACCGGGCCCGCTTGTTACAACGACCGCACAGGTGATTGATGAAGTGAAGAAGACGGATGCCGCGGGATATAAACTGCCGGATTCATTTGATGCTTTTTATCAGAAATTCTGTTATTTAGAATGTGGAGAATCAGCACGGCGCGTTGTTGAAAGGGTATTTGCAGAAAGGAAAGAGTTATGAAATCTGCCATTACTGTCTTAAAAGAGCAATTCAACAGTTTTTATTTAATTATCCGCCTTTCCTTATATGAGGTAAGGAGTGAAAACAGGAATAATTATTTGGGCATCCTTTGGGAAGTCATAAATCCGATGATCCAGCTTGCGATTTACTGGTTTGTTTTCGGTTTTGGTTTAAGAGGCGGGCATCCGCGTCCGGGTTATATTCCATGGCTGTTTGCAGGGTCGTCTATTTGGTTTTTTATCAGCCCGGCTGTTTTGCAAGGATCCCGTTCCATTTATTCCCGGATCCGAATGGTTGCAAAAATGAATTTTCCATTAAGCGCCATTCCGAGTTATGTCATTATGTCAAAATTTTATCAGCACTTGCTGCTGCTTGCGATTGTGATCATTATCCTTCAATTTCAAGGTTATCCGGTTTCCGTCTATTACCTTGAGCTGCCATATTATTTGGTTTGCACGTTTGTATTTACATTTTCTTTATCTTTGATTACATCTACGCTGGCAACGATTGTACGGGACGTGCAAAACATTGTGCAGGCGATTATGCGGATGATGATTTATATTTTGCCTGTTCTTTGGGATCCATCTGCAAGATTGCATGGCCCGATTGAATTGATTTTAAAGTTAAATCCGTACTACTACATTGTTGAAGGGTACCGCTCTGCATTGCTTGGAAATATGGGATGGTATCTTGTTGAACATTTACATTACACGATTTATTTCTGGGCTGTTACCTTCCTCGTCTTTATGATTGGCGCGGCTCTGCATATCAAATTTAGAAACAGTTTTGTCGACTTCTTATAAGGGTTTTCCCGAAAAATGGCCATTTCCGGTTGACTGCGAAATGGCCCGGATGGCGCGGAACAGGCATGAAAAAACCGCACTCCC